>JBCBIN010000001.1:0-35378 GCA_038524555.1 Cyanobacteria bacterium J06623_7
ATTTCCGCTTAACACAAAAAAATTGCCAATTTACCGTTCGACGGCGTACCCATTAAGCGATTTGGGAATATCAATTGCCGGCTTATCTAAAGCAACTGCTAACATCACTTCATTAGCAGTATTTTGTCCTGGATTGGGAGACTGAGCCAACCTCCATCCTGGTTCGCTACCGGGAACTAAACCCATAATCGTGGCGACAACAGTAGCGGCGACCGCACTACTACCCAAAGCTAACCGACGTAGGTGACGACGGCGTTCTAAAGATTGAAATACTCGTCCGGTAATCTCATCGGCAGAGCAGTTACTGACCGGAACTTCTAATGTCTGTATTTGACTCTGGAGAGCTAAGAGTCTCATGTAAAGAGCCTTACTTTGAGGATCGTTATCGAGCCACCCCTGCACCTGTTGTTTCTCTAACGCCGATAGCTCATCGTCGATATAGGCGCTGATTAGTTCAAAGCGATCAAGATCTGACGGGGGTTGGTTTACTGAGCCCGGTATCAATTTATCGTGCTCAAAATTTTCAGATGGCGATGTCATTTTGGCACTACCTCGATAAGAAATTAATCAATAAAAATTTGCTTCGACATCATAATTCGAGCATTTGACCGTAGTTTGTCGGGGGAGGTGACTACGGAATAAAAAGAGCGCTGTGGGTAAGAATCTTCTGTTTGGAAGAAGGCAATTTTGACTGCCCGCTCTTCCCCAGAAAACTGCTCGATCTGATGCAATCATTTCGTAATAATTTTAAGTTAATTAAAATTAGCTGATTCAGCCAATTTAGCGCGCAAAATTTACCCAATTAATTACCAATTTACTCTTCATCAAGATAGTTTTGCAACACCGATTGCAGCTTTAATCTAGCTCGGGCAATACGGGATTTGACTGTACCCAAAGAAACCCCCGTCATCTCCGCTATTTGTTCGTAAGGTAAGCCTTCAATTTCTCTGAGCACAATGGTCGTCCGAAATGTTTCCGGCAGCTGAGAGATAGCTTTCTGTAGGTGGTCGTAGAACTCTTGAGTGGCCAGGTCGTCATTCGGACTGGGGGCTTTGTCGGGAAGTTCCCAACTCATTTCGCCGTCTTCGACATACCGTGGGGCATCGAGAGATAGGGGAGGGGCGACGCGCTTGCGCTTACGTAGCTCATCATAAAAAAGATTGGTGGCAATTCGACTTAACCAGCCGCGAAACTTAGCGGGATCCTGTAGTCTATTGATATTGCGATACACGCGAATCCATACTTCTTGAGCCAGGTCCGCTCTTTCTTGCCAGTCTGGAGCTAGATGATAAAACAGACGGTTGAGATGAGACTGATATCTCCGTACTAATTCAGCAAAGGCGGCCTTATCCGGCTTGGCATCTGCTTGGCAGAAAACAATTAGCTCGTAGTTAGCCAGTTTTTCAGGAGAAACTAGATGGCGATCGGTCATTTTTGCTTCTGACCAGGATGCAGAAAGAGATAAACTCATGTGATTAATTAACCTCAAACCTCAGTATAGACTTTCTGTCTGTGTTTATAGACTAGAAGATAATTACAAATGTTCCAGCAGCCTTGATTCGGTCTACCACATCTTTAGCAAGAGGACTATTTTCGGAAAAGATTGAAAGAAGTTAACCTATTGCCTCTATTGTTCGTAGTTAGGGGCATAATCCTTCAACAGACTACTCAACTGACTGGCCATGTTCGACTCATTTTTACTGCCAATTGCCTGTCTTTCAGGGAAAAACTCCGGTCGATCCAAATAACGGGCGATCGCTTCAGTTACCTGCTTTTGGATTAGACTTTGCAGCTCTTGTCGGGCGCGCTGACGCTGATAGTTAGCTCCTTCTTCTGTCGTCGCATAGAGCGGAGGCAAACGGTTGAGGGCGTAGGCGGCAATGTCCCCCACGTCTAGGGACGAATCGCTAGTCTGTTCGATTTCCGCCACACGGGTAATCGCCTCGCTGAGAACTAATTCCTCCATCACGTTGATAAACTGTTTCCGAGGGACGGCGACAACTTCTCCCGTCAGCAGCGACCCCATCAGCTTATCTAAGGCCATGTATTCTTCGACTGATAGTTCGGCTGCTGTATCACAAATCCTGCCGACTTCAGCCTCCATGCTGGGGGTTAGATAGCCATCTTGCAAAGCCTGTTCGACGATTGAATTAATTCCCATAGTTATTAAGAGCGATTTGAAACCAAAAATTGAAATTATACCGATCAGGGACGGACGGAGTAAATTGAGCTAATCCTCCGAACTATCTTAATCTCTATTTCCTAGAATCGAAAAGATATATCAGTCGGTTGGGTTAACTTGAGATTGAGTACCGGTAAAAGCGATCGCTTTCGGTGCTAGTCGATCGCGCCAAAACGCCAGGGCACGGGGTCAACTGCCACCTGATTGACGTACAAACCCCAGTGAAGATGGGGACCAGTAGAAGCACCGGTAGAGCCTATTGTGCCCACTTGCTGTCCCGCCTTAACTACAGTTCCTTCTGTGACGTTGATATCCTGAAGGTGCATAAAAATACTCAGAACCCCCTGTCCGTGGTCGATACCTACCACATTGCCGTGGACATGAAAACCGGCGTCCTCGTGTCCAATCAGCCGAACCTGACCGGCAGCAGGAGCAATTACGGGGGAACCATAACCCCCCGCATAGTCAACTCCCTTGTGATAGTAATCCCGAGCAAAAACATTATTGTAGTAACGTCTCACTCCAAAAACAGTTGAAACCCGATGAGGATTGGGTCGTAGAAAACTACCCTGCCAGAATTTCTTGGGGGTTACTAGCTGTTTAAATTCCGACACCCGATCTAGCTCTAGTTGAGTTGCCGGACGAGAAGCCTTACCGCTCAACCAGATCCGCTGAGTGGGAAAAGTACGATTTTTCAGCCAGAGGCCAATGTTGCTGGTACGTTGGTCTCCCGTCACCGCTACCGTCATTTTTCCAGGCACATCGAGGGGAGAAGTGGGAATAAAAGCGCGATATTTACCGTTACTTTTAAATAGAGGGTGAGACTGCTGACCGACCTTAAGGGTAGGAACGCTTTGGGGATCGTCAGTGGTTACCACTACCGAAATTGTGTCTCCCTGCTGGGGAGATTGAGGTGAAATCTCTACTTCTAGAGCGCGAACGGGAAGAGCGATCGCCGAAAGGGTAGCGGCAATTACGGTCAAACAAGGACGAAAACGATCGGTCATACTAATTGTTGGGGCGTTGACTAGCAGATACCAATCTAAATTCTATTTTAACTTTTGCCAAACTGACTTGATTGTTGCGAATTATAATTGTTGATCGCAGAAAGGGAGCCAGTTTTTTGTAGGATATTGATATGGGGCTGCCTTCGCGGTTAACTTTGACTCAGAATTAGCAGAGTCGCAATAATTCCTCCAGGAATTTTTTTTAATTAAAAATTTTTAGTATCAATGAGTATTTCACAATCGGTGGTGCAGCAGTTACTCGATAATTGCCCTGACTGGCGACCGCAAATGTACTTTAAGTCCTCCCTCACAGCTCTATCTCACGCGATGGAGGACTTGGTATTAAATGATTCTGATACTCCCTTAGTGATTGCTAGCTTCCAGCGCGAGCGTTTCTATCGCCAGGAATCCCATCGTTATAAGCGGATTGCCGATAAATCTGAACAGGTATACGTTCTGGCTGCTCCTGAAACTGATTTCTGCCACAGTTCTCAAGCTTACGAAACCATCGCCTTTACCCCTGATGATGCTTTAGCTCAAGAGTGGCATCTGGTCATTATTGGTCAGCACTATGCCAGCTGCTTGATTTGCCGGGAGCGTAATATTCCCATGACCGAAAATAAATACGTTTCCGCCATGGACACCAACCGACGCTTTGAAGGAGTCTGGACCTTTGACCGTGAGGTAACCTTAGCGGCAGGTAGAATTATGCTAGAGCGAATCGGAGTGTATCGACCGGAATTAGCAGCTAAGATAGCGAACGCCGAAGATCTCTACTTCGATAGTGCCAAGACAGACAACGCCACTCCGGGCATCCAGCTTAAATCTCCCCTTGCCAATCCCGATCCCTTTGTCCAGAGACTGGTGACCTATCTTCAAGCCAGTCAGTATAAGCTCCTCAAAGCCAATAAGAGTTTGGCGGTGAAGCAACAAAAAGAGCAGTTACTCAATTCTGTCACCGATGCGGTGCGAAGATCCCTCAACACCAAGCAGATTCTTCAGGTTGCCGTACAAAAGTTAGGAGAAGGAGTCGGAGTCTGTCGCTGTATTATCTATCGCTGTCATGAAAACGACCGGGTGGCAACGGTGGATCGAGAATACATCCGCCCAGGGATCGATTCGGTGCGGGGACAAAGATGGCAACTGGTGGACAATCCCCTATTTGCAGAGGCGGTATCGACTACCGAAACAGTTAGCGTGAATAATGTTCAGGAAGATGAACGCCTGAGGACACTAGAGGGGGAGAGTAAAGAATTTTTTGCCAATCTAATTGATAACTACGGCATTGCTTCTTGGCTACTTGTGCCAATTTTTTATCATGGTCGTCTTTTAGGAGTCTTTGAACTACATCACTGCAACCCAGATCCCCTTAACTGGAATCGCGATGATATCAATTTAGTCGATGCGATCGCCACCCAGGTGGGAATTGCCCTAATCCAAGCCGAAGCCTATGCCGATTTGGAAGATTTAAACGAACAGCTAGAGGCTTTAGACCGTACCCGCTCGAACTTGGTGGCAATTGTCGGCCACGAACTCCGTACTCCTCTATCGACGATTCAGGTTTGTTTGGAAAGCCTGGCTAGCGAACCAGATATGGCCTCAGAACTGAGCCAGATTATGCTCGATACAGCCTTAAAGGATGCCGAACGTATGCGTAACCTCGTCCAGGACTTTCTGACCCTTTCTCGTCTGGAGGGTGGGGGAATCGAATGGAATATTGAAACCCTCTCGGTAAGCGAATGTATTGACCTGGCCATTAGCAACGTCAAAGCCCGGCAGCCAGAATCGTCGATGCCTCAAATTGACAACTTGACTTCCCCCGATGATGTGCCCCTAATTGAAATTGATGGCGAGTGGTTAGTGGAAGTATTAGCCAAGCTGCTAGATAACGCCTGCAAGTTTACTCAGGCTGATGGTCAAATTGCGATCGCAGTCAAAACTAACGGCGGCAAAACTTTAGAGGTTACCGTTGCCGATACGGGACGGGGCATTGAAGTCGGCAGCCTCGAAACGGTTTTTGATCGCTTCTATCAAGAGGAAGGAGCATTAAGGCGTAGCACTGGCGGAACCGGCTTGGGTCTGGCTATTTGCCGCCAAATCGTCAAAAATTGGGGCGGGACAATTTGGGCAGAATCTCCGGGAAAAGATCGAGGCAGCATCTTTCATTTTACCATCCCCTTCCAAGCCTCTAAGCATAAATCCCAGCTTAACAATTCCCTCTCGGCAAAATACCGGCAAAGCATCAAAAAAAGTAACAAAAAGCAATAGAACTAAATACTGTTACAGTTTTTGACACACTCATAAAATTGCCGCAAAGCGAATGATAGGATGCGCTAAATACCTTTAATTGAGGATTTTTAATTAACATGTCAGAAGAAATCAAGCTTTCTGGGAAAACTCCCCAGTTTGGTGGCAGCACGGGTGGCTTACTCACCAAGGCGGAAGTAGAAGAAAAGTACGCTATCACCTGGACTAGCAGCAAAGAGCAGGTCTTTGAAATGCCCACGGGCGGTGCGGCAATTATGAATGAAGGAGAAAATTTACTTTATTTAGCCCGTAAAGAACAGTGTTTGGCTTTGGGTACCCAGCTGCGAACTAAGTTCAAGCCCAGAATTCAGGACTACAAAATATACCGTATCTTCCCGAGCGGCGAAACTCAGTATCTACATCCCGCAGATGGCGTATTTCCTGAGAAAGTCAACGAAGGTCGGGAATACAAAGGCAAAAAAGATCGTCGCATCGGTCAAAATCCTCAGCCGGCTACGATCAAGTTTTCCGGGAAAGCTCCTTACGAAGTCTGATCGGCTAGCAGATAAACTAAAGAAGGATGAAGAACGAACTAAGTTCTAGACTTGTCCTTCTTTTTTTTGTCATTTACGGCAGTAAGAAGACCGCCCGCTTCTTCATTCATCCTTTATCCTTGAGCCTTTTTCAATGATTTTTCCTAATTTCGAGCGGTTTGCCGAACTCGCCCAGCAGGGTAATTTTATCCCGGTATATCAAGAATTAGTCGCCGATTTAGAAACTCCCGTATCTGCTTGGTATAAGGTCTGTGCGGGACAGCCCTACAACTTTCTTTTAGAATCGGTCGAGGGAGAAGAAAAGTTAGGTCGCTATAGCTTTTTAGGTTGCGATCCGATGTGGATTTTGTCTGCTCGGGGAGAAACTACCACTCAAACCCACCGAGATGGTTCTGTCGAAGAATTTACCGGCAATCCGTTTGAAATTTGCGATCGCTGCCTCGCACCCATTAAGCCCGTCAAGCTACCCCAGCTACCCCCGGGAATTGGTGGTTTATTTGGAGTTTGGGGTTATGAACTCATCCCCTGGATCGAGCCAAAAGTGCCAGTCAATCCCATTACCGCCGATGATCTGCCCGACGGTGTGTGGATGCAGGTAGACAATCTGATTATTTTCGACCAGGTAAAGCGCAAAATCTGGGCTATTGCCTATGCCGATCTGCGAGATGAAAGTCAGAGTCTCGAACAAGCGTACCGGTTAGCCGGCGATCGCGTAACCAAGCTGATGCTCAAACTACAACTTCCCCTCCCGATTGAGGCCAAAGCATTAGCCTGGAAAAATCCCGAGCAAACTGCCTCCACTGAAAATGCAGGGATAGTTTACTGCAGCAATACCGATAAACAGCTCTTTTGCGACAATGTTAAGAAAGTAAAAGACTATATTCATGCCGGAGACATCTTTCAAACAGTTCTCTCACAAAAGCTATCGACAATCTATCAAGGACATCCGTTTAATCTTTACCGTTCTCTGCGTTTAGTTAACCCCTCTCCCTATATGAGCTACTATCAGTTTGGTGACTGGCAGTTAATTGGCTCTTCTCCTGAGGTAATGGTCAAAGCCGATCTCCAAGAAGACGGTAAGCTAATGGCTACCCTCCGACCCATTGCGGGCACCCGTCCTCGTGGTCAGACCAGCCAGGAAGATGAAGCTCTAGCACGGGACTTATTAGCCGATCCCAAAGAAGTTGCCGAACACATTATGCTGGTGGATTTAGGTCGCAACGATCTGGGTCGAGTCTGCGTCAAAGGAAGCGTCACGGTAGACGAGCTCATGACTATCGAACGCTACTCCCATGTCATGCACATTGTCAGTAATGTGGTGGGAGAAATCGAGACTGGTAAAACCGCCTGGGATTTACTCAAAGCCTGTTTTCCCGCCGGCACAGTGAGCGGTGCGCCCAAGATTAGAGCGATGGAAATTATTCACGAACTAGAGCCAGAAAGAAGAGGTCCTTATTCGGGAGTATATGGCTACTATGACTTTGAAGGGCAGTTAAATAGCGCTATTACCATCAGAAGCATGATCGTGCGTCCCTACCAAGATAATCAATGTATGGTTTCCGTTCAATCGGGAGCGGGAATGGTGGCGGATTCCGTGCCAGAATCAGAGTATCAGGAGACTCTCAATAAGGCGAGGGGCTTACTGGAGGCAATCAAAAGTATTAATTGAAAAAGTCAATCTAAAAAGAAAAAAATTATAGTTAATTTCAATTTAGCGGTAACTTTTGGGCAGAATAAGGCTGAAATAAATCGCTTAACTTAAACAAGCATATTAGCCAGCCGAGATTGCCCGTTCCCTCTAACAGTTTCGCTAAATAGCATCTAATTTGAGATGGCACATCAACTATCGACTGAACTATGATGTATAAGCCGGTCATTAAGACTATGACAGCACCGTTTTTCCTAATTAAACAATTAGAACGGATCATAGGGTTAGCTCTGTGCCGTCGATCTTCTCAGTTTGGTTATTATTTGGGCTCAAACTAAGATAACCTCAGTTCCTCAGATTGCAAAATCCCGTGTCTACAAGCAGTATCAGTAAACTAAAATCGATGACTGAACTAACTCAAGATTTACCCTTGGCTCAAGCTCGCTCTTTGATGGATAGTTATGCTTTTGATTTGGGAGGAGATGATGTTATTGAATTACTAGACGATTGGCTAAATTTATATAGCCCCAATTGGATTAGACTGGCGACTATTGAAGCACTTTACCAAGGACGTTACAAAGCAATCTCGATCGAACAGATTCTCAAAGTCTGGTTGCGGCTGGGCACCCCTAACCCTCACTTTACTTATGAGTTTGAACGCCTAATTTGTCGCAAGTTACCCAATCATCTCAGCGATTTTTCTAGTTTTAATAGCAGCACATTTGAGCCAGATAACCACGATGGGGATTGGCAGCCAGCCGATTTATCTACCGAGACAGTCAAGCAAACAGCAACGGCAAGTATTGGCAACGGCAATGCAGACAAGATTTATCCACAAATTACTAATTCAGAACCTAGCACTGCTTTGATGTCTAGCTGGGGCTTATCCTACAGCCCGATCTGGTCTGATTTCACCGAAGGTAGCCGAATGATTCATCAGTTTATTCCCCTGCCGGATGTATCTTCGTTTTTTGCGCGCCTGAAAACTTTTGGTGAAGAGAAACTAGAGAATAGTAACTAGAAAGACAGCAATCTATATTACAATATGTAAAGTAACCGCTGTAAGAACGAAAAATTTAATGCGCGTAGCAATTGTGGGAGCAGGTCTGGCAGGGATGTCCACGGCTATAGATTTAGTCGATGCTGGAGCTGATGTAGAGATATTTGAATCGCGTCCTTTTGTGGGCGGCAAAGTGGGTAGCTGGATTGACAAGGACGGAAATCATTTAGAAATGGGCCTCCACGTCTTTTTTGGCTGCTACTACAACTTGTTTGGCTTAATGGCAAAGGTGGGTGCGCTAGATAATTTGCGTCTCAAGCAGCATACTCATACCTTCATCAACGAAGGAGCTAGATTAGGGGAGCTCGACTTTCGTTTCCTTACGGGAGCACCTTTTAACGGTCTCAAGGCCTTTTTTACCACTTCACAACTTTCTACGGTTGATAAAGCGGCCAACTCTCTAGCTCTGGGTACGAGCCCGATTGTAAGAGCCTTAGTCGATCCCGAAGGAGCGATGAAAACTATTCGAGATCTCGATCGCCTGAGCTTTGCCGACTGGTTTCGCAGTCATGGGGGCAATAACGGCAGCTTACGGAAGATGTGGGATCCGATTGCTTATGCCCTGGGTTTTATCGATACAGAAAATATTTCTGCCCGCTGCATGCTCACTATCTTTCAATTTTTTGCGACGAAGACGGAAGCATCGGTACTAAGAATGCTTGAGGGTTCTCCAGCAGAATACCTGCACAAGCCTATTGTTGACTATTTAGAGGCGAGGGGGACTAAAATTCATACCCGCCATCGAGTTAAAGAAATCCTGTTTGCCGATGCAGATGATGAAACTAAGGTTACGGGGATGATTGTCAGCAATGGCGAGACTGAAACAAATATTGAAGCTGATGTCTATGTTTGTGCTTGCGACGTGCCGGGAATCAAGCGAGTCATTCCTCCTGCATGGCGTAAGTGGCCGGAATTTGACAATATTTACAAGCTAAATGCAGTTCCCGTAGCGACGGTACAGCTTCGCTTTGACGGTTGGGTAACAGAATTAAATGATGCCGCTCAGCGTCAGCAGCTAGAAACGGCAGTGGGTATAGATAACTTACTTTACACTCCCGATGCCGACTTTTCTTGTTTTGCCGACCTCGCTCTAACCAGTCCTGGGGACTACTACAAGCCAGGAGAGGGTTCTTTACTCCAGCTAGTTCTAACTCCAGGAGATCCCTACATTCGCGAGAAAAACGAAGATATTGCCCATCGTATCCTCGAACAAGTACATAAGCTATTCCCTTCTTCTAGGGAGCTAAATATGACCTGGTACAGCGTAGTTAAACTGGCAGAGTCTCTCTACCGCGAAGCGCCAGGGATGGATCCCTACCGTCCACCCCAGCAAACCCCCGTCGGTAATTTCTTTTTAGCCGGAAGCTATACCCAACAGGACTATATTGATAGTATGGAGGGGGCGACCATATCGGGAAAACAAGCTGCCAAAGCCATATTGGAGAACGTAGCCGTAAACGCGGCCGTGACAGTATGATGCCGATCGCCTTTATGGGATAATTAATGCAGTATACCGTCTTGCAATATGACAGACTGGCTAGAGCACACCGTACAAATTGAAGTTCCAGTGCCTATTGAACTAGCCTGGAGTCTGTGGTCAGATTTAGAACAGATGACAATCTGGATGAAGTGGATTGAATCGGTCAAAATTTTACCCGAGCAACCCGAACTATCTCGTTGGAAACTGGCTAGTGGTGGATTTAACTTTACCTGGCTGTCTCGTATTGTGCAAATTATCCCCCAGCAAGTTATTGAATGGCAGTCTGTGGATGGTTTACCGAATAAAGGTGCCATCCGTTTCTATGATCGCAAGGAGCAGGGTTGCATTGTTAAAATGTCTTTTGCTTATGCCGTACCAGGAATTATTGGCAAGCTGATGGATAATCTTATTGGCGATATTGTCGAATCTACGGTGATGGCAGATTTAGAGCGATTTAAAGCCTATGCGATCGAGCAACAAAACAAAGCCTAGAAGATTGAAGACTCCAAACTTGAGATTACTGAGATAGTCGATCTTAGTTATAAGCCATCACGCTCTACCAATTGTCACCATAAAAGTGTATTTGCATACAGCAATTAAAAGCTAAATCTGACACAGTTGTACTAATCAAGACGGGCATAAATAAGGCAGCTATTGGTTTTGCAGGAAGCTTAGATATACCTTATTTCTTACTTAAGCTCTAACGAATCCCTTCGGGTCACGAAGCAGGAACAGTCGCCCCCAGTTAAACTCTGCATTCTCAACAATTAAGAATCAATGCAACCCAAAATTATCGTTTGTGGCTTGGGACGCACCGGCTCAAAAATATATAGCCTACTCAAACAGCAAGGGGCGGAAGTTGTGGCAATTAGCCGTCACCCGACTGGTAACTCCAACAGCAGACAAATCATCGTTGGCGACCCGAGAGATAACGTTACCCTAATTCAAGCAGGAATTAGACGCGCCCAGACTTTAGTTTTGGTACATGACGATGATGCCCTCAATCTCGCCATTCTGACCCAGGCTAGAGTGCTAAATCCCCAGATTCGGATTATCAATCGTCTGCTCAATCATGCTTTGGGCGATCGCCTAGATTTAACCTTGCCCAATCACTTTACGATGAGTGTCGCCGCGTTATCTTCGCCCCTATTTACTTTTGCGGCGCTAGGTAATAAAGCGATCGGTCAACTCCAGCTATTTGACCGTACTTGGCCGATTAACGAAGAAATCATCGATCGCAATCATCCCTGGCTGCATAGAAAACTCGAAGACCTTTGGGTCGATCCCAATCGCATGCTGATTTACTATCTACCCGTGACGGGGGAAATAGACTTAGTTTCAGCGATCGCTAACAATAAAACTCTGGCACTCGGCGATCGCCTAATTATCGGCAATAAACCCCAGGTGTTAACTAAGCGCCATAATTGGCAGAAAAAACTTTCTAAGGCAGTCTTAAATTTACCTCGCTATCAACGTTATGCTCGTCCCGTGACCCTAGTCAGCTTGGCGTTACTGGCGGTAATTTGTGCAGCTACGATTGTTTATGTGAGCGTTAATCTGCAAACTTCCATTGCTGATGCCCTTTATTTTTCTGTGGGCATGATTACCGGCGCGGGGGGAAAAGAAGAAGTCGCCGAGGGGGCAACAGACTACATTAAAGTATTTACCGCCGTGATGATGATCGTGGGGGCGGGAGTAATTGGTATTTGCTATGCCTTAATTAACGATTTTGTCTTGGGCAGTCGTTTTCGCCAAACTATTGATGCAGCGCGGATTCCTCGGCATCACCATCATATCGTCTGTGGCTTGGGGGGCTTAGGGATTCAGGTTGCCCGTCAGCTATACGCTCAGGGACACGAGGTAGTTGTTATTGAATCTGACCCCAACAATCGCTATATTCGGGCTGCCCGTGCCAAGGGTATACCGGTAATCATTGAAGATGCCAGCATGCCCTCTAGCCTTAAGGCGGTTAACGTCAAGCGAGCGGCAAGTCTCGTGGCAGTTACAAGTCAAGACACCACCAATCTCGAAATTAGTCTGACGGCAAAAGCTCTCGCTCCCTGTTTGAAAACTGTGGTACGTAGTGGCGATCCTCAATTTGCTCAGTCCATGCAGGAAGTATTTCAATTTGACCAGGTACTGTCTCCCGTCGAGCTGGCTACCTATTCCTTTGCCGCAGCAGCTTTAGGGGGCAGAATTTTAGGAAGCGGCATGACCCAAGACCTACTCTGGGTTGCCTTAGGGACCATGATTACCCCCAATCATCCATTTCATCAGCAAACAGTACAGACGGCAGCAATTAAGAGTGATTTTGTCCCGCTTTATTTAGAGCGTCATAATCAAACTTTACACGGCTGGCAGTTATTAAAAACGACCCTACAGTCCCAAGACGTTCTCTATTTGACTATGCCGGCGAGTGGTCTAGAGAGACTCTGGCAAAATAAGAATATTGATGATGATTTATTAGATCGCCTTGAAGGCAGCTTTGCTAATTAGAGCCTGTGGTCAAGTCAACTGTAGGGAAAAATATCCTATGGCATCTACAAGAATTGACTATCCGTCTAAGTCCCCTTCCATGACTGTTGCTAGAGCTTTCTGGGTAGTACTCTTAAACTCATTAACATCGACTCGCTCCAAAATAACAATGGCGCAAATCATGCCCAGTGCCTGAATAATAAAAACCAAAGCATATGCCAATAGGGACTGCTCAAAAATATTTTTACCTACGTCAAGGATGATACCGCCAATAAAGGTTGCCAATCCTCTGGACATAGCTTGAGCTAGGCCCCAAGCACCAATAAAAGTCCCTGCTGTTTTCGCAGCAGTCAAATCTAGCATCAGACTAATTCCCCCCACAGTAGCTATTCCCGCCGCCGCACCAAATAAGACCATCGCTCCCTGTAAAACTGTGGGCTGTTGGGTAAATCCCGCCGCTATAATCAAACCAAAGCAACAGGCAACTAAAATACAGCCAACTTTGGTAGTCGTTTTTTTTCCTAGTTTGGGGATAATCAAAAATCCCGTCAGGCTATAGCCGAGCAAAATACCCATACCCCAAAAAGCATTAAGCTGGGTTGTTTCACCGATGCTCATGCCAAATACTTCCCCACCATAGGGTTCGAGTACCGCTTCTTGCATAAATAGCCCGATGGTAAGTAAAGAGAGAAAGGAAAAAAAGATACCGGTTTGGCGACTGGTAGTCAGAATTTTTAAGGCACGACTGATGCTAACACTATCTTCCCGGTTGGTGGTTAGGTTTTGATTAAAGCGAGAATATTTTTGCTCTACCTTCCAGGTGGCAACTAAAGCCAAGCCAAAAACTAAAAAAGGTACCAAGCTAAATACCTTGTTAATTGGTGGCTGTAAAATTTCTAAGGGAATATTTCCCGCTGCTATTCCCGCTGCCTCAATTTGCTTAAACATGATACTGCCGCTGACTCCACCAATAACAATGCCCACCATGAGCATCGACCAAACGATCGCAATTAACTTCGAACGTCTTTCTTCCGTCGTAATATCTACCAGCAAAGCCGTAAAGGGAGTAGAGGCACAGCTAACTGCCAAACCGTAAATAGCCATAATTAAGCCCAATAAAGCACTCCAACCGATTGTCTGAATATTCCATTGCCAACCGCCGGTAGCTTTAACTACTTGACCTAGCTGCCACACAGCCTGAACTGCTAAAAATACGGCGAAGCCAAATATTGCCGTCCCGATTAAGACATAATTAGTGCGATGGCGACCAAAAACTGGTTTGCTATCTGATAGCTGTCCGAACCATACTCGAGCGGGAGCAACAAATAAGGATGTAGCCAAAATTCCCCCCGTAATCGTTGCCGGGATGCTCAGTTCACTAATCATCACGCGGTTAATTACAGCCAGAGTTAATACCGCCATCAAACCTAAACCCATGTTAAACAGACCTAGACGAAAGATAGTTGCAATTCCGACCTCTCGCTTGGGGCGATTTTGCATCTCCCTTGACTCAGAGTATTTTTCAATAGTCATTTTTTATATTTGTTCTATATACGTGTTTTATATACGAGGATGATAATTAATTATTTCTAGCGATCTACTTCTCGTTCGAAACATACTGCAATTCTAAATAAAAAAAGATCGCCTGTTCGGTTTTAATAACGAGCGATCTCCTTTTTATGGATACTAGTGGGCAAATTTGTTTATCTGAATATTTGCTTTGAGTGCTATATTTTGCCCACCCTTACGCTACTCTTTACCGATTTTCAACACAGCCATAAACGCCTCTTGGGGAACATCTACCGTCCCGATTGACTTCATGCGCTTCTTACCTTTTGCTTGTTTTTGCAGAAGTTTTTTCTTCCGCGAAATATCACCGCCATAACACTTTGCTAGAACATCCTTACGTAAGGCAGGAATGTGTTCGCTGGCAATCACCTTGGCACCAATTGCCGCTTGAATCGGGACTTTAAACTGGTGGCGAGGAATCAACTCTTTCAGTTTTTCGGTTAAAGCACGACCGACATAGTAGGCTTTGTCTTTATGAACGATGGTAGATAGAGCATCTACGGGATCTTTATTAACCAAGATATCGAGTTTAACTAGCTGGTCGGAACGATAGCCGAGCATTTGATATTCCATGCTGGCATAACCTTTGGTACGAGACTTCATCTGGTCGAAAAAGTCGGTGACCACCTCCGCTAGCGGCAGTTCATAAACCAAACAAGTACGATTTTGCGTAAAGTACTTCATATCTTTGAAAATACCCCGTCGAGTTTGACATAAATCCATCAAAGTCCCGACAAAGTTTTCGGGAGTAATAATTTCTACCTTAATAAAAGGCTCCTCAATTTTTTCTCGCTTTTGTGGGTCGGGCAAGAGGCTGGGATTGTCTATTTCCATGACTTCCCCATCAATTGTGGTGACACGATAAATTACCGAGGGAGCAGTGGTAATTAATTCGAGGTTGTACTCTCGTTCTAATCTCTCCTGAACGATTTCCATATGTAGCAGACCCAAAAAACCACAGCGGAAACCAAAACCCATCGCGCTAGATGTTTCTGGTTCATAAGACAGAGCAGCATCGTTAAGCTTGAGCTTATCTAGAGCTTCCCGCAGGTCGGGATACTGGTCGGAATCGGTCGGAAATAAACCGCAGAAAACCATTGGCTTCGCTTCGGTATAGCCCGGGAGGGCTTCTGGTGCAGCCTCTTCGACCAAAGTTATCGTATCGCCAACGCGAGCATCTTCTACCGCTTTGATGGCGGCGGCAAAGTAGCCCACTTCCCCAGCATGAAGCTCATCTACTTCTACCTGAGTTGGGGCTAGGATACCGAGTTCGTCAATTACATACTCCTTACCCGATGCCATCAGCCGCACATTATCGCCTTTTTTAACCTTGCCATCCATGACGCGGAAATAAACTACCACACCGCGATAGGCATCGTAATAACTATCAAAAATCAAGGCTCTTAGAGGTTCGTCAACCGTATCTGCAGGGGGGGGAACCTGCTGGACGATCGCCTCTAAAATATCGTCAACCCCCAAACCAATTTTGGCCGAAGCCTCAATAATATCAGTACAGTCCAAACCGACTACATCTTCAATCTCTTGGGCGACTCGCTCGGGTTCTGCTCCGGGCAAGTCAATTTTATTAAGTACGGGAATAATTTCTAAATCGTTTTCTAAAGCCAAATAAACATTTGCCAGAGTTTGCGCCTCAACGCCCTGGGAAGCATCTACCACTAACAGCGCTCCCTCACAAGCTGCTAGAGAACGGGATACCTCATAGGAGAAATCCACATGCCCGGGGGTGTCGATCAAATTTAAGACATAGTCTTGTCCGTCCTTTGCCTTATAGTTCATCCTGGCTGCCTGGAGCTTAATCGTAATGCCCCGTTCTCGCTCTAGATCCATGTTGTCGAGGAATTGCTCTTTCATCTGCCTTTGAGCAACTGTTCCTGTATCTTGCAGCATACGATCCGCCAGGGTAGATTTACCATGATCGATATGGGCAATGATAGAGAAGTTGCGGATGCGAGACACGGGGACGTCAGTCATAAAAGTTTATAAGAGTTAAGAATCTTTAAAAGTTACTATTTGGTATATTGTAATGTTCATTTTTACTTATTTTCCAATCTGCCAGAGATTTTTTCTCAGCTAGACTTTTTTGAGCTCGGGTTTCTGTTGGTATAGGTAAAATAGGATTAGAATCAGGAAAATGTTTATGAATGATAATCGCTTCAATGACGATCGCACTGACAGAGAAGCAGAAAATATAGATAGGGTTAGGGTTTCTGTCGATCTAGACCAAGAAATTTTAGAGCAAATTAAACATTTGACCAACAACCCTAGTCGAGTAATTGAGGCAGCAATCAAGCAGTGGCTTCGTGGTGAGAGAAATGATAATACTGACTTGACTAGAACGTTTCAACGCAACCCTCCAGTTCCGCCCCAAGGGGAATGGAATGACTAATAATTACTACTGTTGTTTCTGTCTTAGATGGAAAGGCGATCGCTTTTTTAGTTTGTAATTGGGCAAGAATTGTTTAACCTTTGCCAACGCCAATATTTATCGTAATTCCGATTAAATGCTTAGTTAGCTTACTCTATCGACTATTTATGGCTTACTGCTTATATATCTATAGGTTATAGTTTCAGGTATGATGTCGAGCTTTTTGGCAAACTTCCGGAACTGTTATCTATTGACCAATGCTCCCCAAACCCGATTTAACGAGAAATAGTCATACTGCTATGTCAGCCAACAAGATTGAATGGCAACATCTGGGAGCAGAATTAGTTTTTACTCAGGATATTGCTGGCAATTATCTGTCTTTCTGGTGGGCAAAAGCGGCAGAATACGGATTTGGTGGGACTTCTTCCCCAGAGCTAGAAATCCCTGGGGAAAATATTTTAGCTCCGGTGGATCTCGATACGTATCTTCAAAAAGTCCGTCGTGTTCTCAAGCGCCGTTTACCCGAACAATGCTACTGTCTGTTTCGCTGTCGGGATATTTCCTATTCTTTTGAGTTGATTATTAGCCCAATCTTACCCCCCGTGGGCGAGGCAAGAGCGGTAATGGTTATGGGTCATTTGCTAGAGGAAGCGGAGATGTTTTCTTTTGCAGAAGATGATATGCCGGCGGCGATTTATAGTTATCAGAAGTTACTAAGTCAGGTAGTGCAACAAATCCGCCGTAGCCTAGATTTAGCGACGATTTATGAACATACGGTACAGAATATTGGCTCTACTTTTGCGGCTAGTCGCTGTTTAATTTTAGCCAACCAGCACAGCTTAACTCGCTTCTCGGTTGAGGCAGAATACTGCCGCGATAACTATGACTCGACGACAAATTATCCAATTGACTGGAGTGAAGAAGAACACTTATACCAGGCTCTACAATCGGTTCATCCTCTGGCGCTAGACTTTATCGAGCGAGATTTACTACAGCGCAAATCAGTTTTAGTCATTGCTACCAACAGCGATAGTGAAGACAGCTTGCTTATTTGTCTACAGCAGTGTGATCGCTTTCGGCACTGGACAACGGCAGAACGGGAAATGTTGCGGGAAATTGCCGAGCAGGTAGAAGCCGCTATTTCTCTGGCTAAACTCTATCGTGAAGTGGAACAGGCAAGCATTCAAGCAGAAGAAGCCAGCCGCCTCAAAAGTGACTTTTTAGCCAATACCTCCCACGAACTGCGTACTCCCCTCAACGGTATTATTGGCTTTTTAAAACTGCTGTTAGAAGGAATGGCAGACGACCCCGAAGAACAGCGCGAGTTTATTGAGGAAGCATATAAATCATCGATTCATCTGCTTAATTTAATTAACGATATCCTCGATATTGCCAAAATTGAAGCGGGCAAAATGGAGCTAGAATTAGCCGAAATCGAACTCAAAGAACTGTTTCAGGATGTAGATAATCTAATTCAAACTCAAGCCAAGCAAAAAAATCTCAGCTTCCAGATTAAACCCCCCGCTACCCTAACTCCAGTCATGCTGTACGGCAACTATCAGCGGCTGTTACAGGTAATGTTGAATCTGATTAGTAACGGCATCAAATTTACCCAAGAGGGGGGAATCGTCGTTAGTGCCGAAGTCAGCAATAAGAAAATTGAGTGTCAGGGCATTGAGTTTCCGGGAATGGTAAAAATTAGCGTTGCCGATACGGGCATTGGGGTGTCTTTAGAAAAGCAAGACAAGCTGTTTGAAAATTTCTATCAGGTGGATGGTTCGCGCACTAAAGCCTATGGAGGAACTGGATTAGGTTTGGCTATTTCTCAGAAACTAGTGGCGGCAATGGGAGGAACAATTTCTTTTTATAGTATGGGAGATGGTTTGGGTTCTACCGTCACTTTTACCGTGCCTTTGAGTCATTTACCCGTGATTAAAACCGTACAGTCTGAAGAGTAGAATACGCTCTAAGCTTCTCAAATGATTAGCCGTATTTTCTCAACTGTCGGGCAATTGGTTTACTAGCATGAGTAATCTCTTTTTTGTCATCGTTAACTATTATTCCAGCGAGTTAATTGATCGCCTGTTGCAATCTCTAACCGTAGATTATCAGCTAAAATTTCAAGCTGTAATTGTTAATAATTCTCTTGACGATGTTTTTATAGGCAATCTAAGCAGCGAGGGGATTCATGTAATTGAGGCACCAGAAAATCTGGGTTTTGGTCGGGCGTGTAATTTGGGTTTAGACTGGATTTTTAGTCAAGATCCCCAAGCAATTGTCTGGTTGATCAATCCCGATACTTATTTTCCGTCAGAAGCGAATTTAGCCATTGAATCACCCCCACAAAAAGCGATCGCCCTATTTCAGCAATATCCTCAGTTATCAATAGTGGGAACGACGGTCTACGATCCTGCGGGTCAGCTAATCGATGCGGGAGGAAAATTTCAACCGGGAACAGCAGCAATAACCATTGTCAATACCTTCCCGTCAGACTGTACGGCTGAATATTTGCCCGTAGATTGGGTCAGCGGCTGTAGTTTGCTGCTCAATTTGGCTAATTTTGCCACCTGTCCTCATTTCGATCCCCGTTATTTTCTCTATTACGAAGACCTGGATTTTTGTCTCCGCTACGGACAGCAACACCAGATTGTGATCGCGCCCCAGATTCGGGTAATTCATGAAACTTCGTCCATAACCGACCGGAATTTAGGTATCAAGTATCGCCATATTACCCACAGCTACCTAATTCATATTGAAAAACACGGCAACTTACCGACATTTATCATTACCAACCTGCGAATGGCAGTAAATACCTTAAGATTGTTGGTGTTTAGACCACAGCAGGGTCGAGGAAAATTGAAGGGAATGTATCATTATTGGCATACCCGATTCATCAAGATACAGAATTAAATTAGATCTCTCTTTTTCTCACTAATAGCACGCGCCCTAATCAGCCTGAGAGCCAAAAGACTTTTGATAAAGATGTTTAACGATGGTGGCATCCGTCAGATTATATTGCAGAGGGGTAATAGTAATATAGCGATCGCGAATTGCCTGAACATCGGTCAAAATGTGGGGCGGCAGATTAATATCTTCTGGCTGTTCGATATCTTCCACAATTTCTCCTTCCAGCCAGTAGTAACTTTTGCCCCGAGGATCTAGCCTCTGCTCGAATTTCTCAATGTAGCGGCGCAAACCCTGGCGAGTGACCATTACCCCGGCTATTTCGGCTTTGGTTACGGGGGGAATATTAACGCTTAATAGAGGAGGTTTAGGATAGTCATCCGCCAATTGGGACAGCAACTCCACGGCAAAATCGGCGGCTGGCTGAAATTCAAAAGCAGAAAAGCTGGCGAGGCTAAAGGCAACGCTGGGAATGCCTTCTAAGACTCCTTCCATTGCTGCTGATACCGTCCCCGAATACAAAACGTCGGTACCTAAATTGGGCCCGTGATTAATTCCTGAATAGACAAAATCGGGGCGATCGTCTAAAACCGCACTGAGGGCAAACTTAACGCAGTCGGCGGGGGTTCCCGAACAAGACCAAGCGATTACTTCTGAGTCAAACACCGAATCCACTTGCTTGGCTCTAATTGGTTGATGGAGAGTTAAGCCATGCCCCGTTGCCGAACGTTCGCGGTCTGGACACACCACCGTTACCTGATGACCAGCTCGTACCAAAGTATTAGCTAAAGTTCTTACTCCAAGAGCAAAAATACCGTCATCGTTACTAATTAAAATCTTGCTCATCAATTATTTATGGTCATATTAAACGCCTAATGTAAATTAGATTCGTTGAAAGGTCATTAGCAGCATGAAACTTTGTTTCGCTAGTCGTCGAAAACGACGATCTGCACGTATCTCGATCCTGCTTAACAGGACGTGCTGCGCTATCAGCTATCAGTAAAAACTAAATGAATTTTAGTCGATCGTGCCCGTGAGTGGCGAACTAGCGCTGGCGTATTGCTTAACGGGAATTCGACCCGATAGATAGGCTAATCTTCCTGCCTCGGCTGCCATACCCATCGCTCGACCCATGGCCACAGGATTCTGGGCTAAGGCGATCGCACTATTAACTAACAGCGCATCTGCGCCCATTTCCATTGCCAAAGCTGCTTCACTGGGAGTACCAATACCCGCATCTACCACGACGGGGACGTTAGCTTCTTCGATAATAATGGCAATATTCGCCGCATTATTGATGCCCTGTCCCGAACCGATGGGAGAACCAAGGGGCATTACTGTCGCGCAACCAGCCTCTTCTAGGCGCTTTGCTAACAGTGGATCGGCGTTGATATAGGGCAGCACGGCAAAACCTTCCTTAACTAGCTGTTCTGCCGCCTGTAGAGTGCCAATGGGGTCAGGTAAAAGATACTTAGCATCGGGAATAACCTCTAGCTTGATAAAGTTATTATCTTCCTGTCCCAGCAGCTTGGCCATTTCGCGACCCAAGCGAGCCACCCTAACCGCTTCTTCTGCGGTCTTACAGCCGGCTGTGTTGGGCAACATCCAAATTTTGCTCCAGTCGATGGCTTCGGCTAAACCTTCGTGTCCCGGGGCTTTAGTCTGTACCCGTCTCACCGCTACGGTAATGATTTCACAGCCGCTAGCGGCAACGCTTTCTTGCATGGTTTGCATACTAGGATATTTGCCCGTTCCCGTCATCAGTCGCGAGGTAAAGGTGCGCCCGGCAATAGTCAGGGGTAGATCGTCTTCAATCAGGCGATCGCCAAATACGGAGTTAGTCGCCGTCGGCAGAGGTGCGGCGGGAGTCGATTCGATTTGTAGGGATAATTTGGGATTTAATTGAGGATTGCTTAAAGTCATTGTCGGTTGTGCAAAACGTTGGTAGCTAAATGCGTTGAGGAGGGGGTCATATTTTTGTTCGAGAATTAAATCGGCAATTAAAGCGGCGGTAATTGGTGCGAGCAAAATACCGTTACGATAGTGCCCCGTAGCCAAGAATAAATTTTCACAGTCACTCCGCCCCAAAATTGGTAGCTCATCGGCAGTCCCCGGACGAAAACCCCACCAGAGTTCTTCGATTTGCCAGTCGGCAGCAGCGGGATAGAGTTCAGTAGTCTTGCTCAGTAAAGTTTGAATCCCCTGGGGTGTATTAAAAGGAGTCCAGTCCACTTCTTCCACTGTCGCGCCCACGATCAACCTGCCATCTTGTCGCGGTACGAGATATACACCGTCACCATATAAAATTCGCTGGAGAGGATAGGGTTGATGTCGCCTTTGAGGCATCCTTAGAGAAAGCATTTGTCCCTTGACTGGGCGTACTGGCAAGGGCATGAGTTTACTCGCCCAGGAACCTGCGGCTAAAACATACTGATCGGCTTCGAGCTGGCCCGCACTCGTCCACACGCCATTGACTCTTCCCTGATGTTGCTGAATTGCCGTGACGCTAACTCCTTCCTGAATCTCTATACCTAAAGTCTGGGCTGCCTGTAATAACGATCGCATCAAACAGCGATTGTCTACCTGTCCATCCTCGGGATACCACCAGCCGCCAACGATGCGGTCGCTCAATCCGGGCTGATAGAAATCAATTGTTTTTTTATCTAACCAGGTGGCACTCGGGGCGGAAGCGACTGATTCTGGTTGACGATATGTTGGAGCTAAAATTCCACAGGGCAAATAATTAGTCTCTACTCCGGTAAGTTCTTCCAGTTTTTGCGTCCATTCCGGGTAGAGCCAACGGGAACGTAGACATAGCTCTAACAAAGGGGGCGAAACCAGCTTTTCAGCGAGAGGTGCGAGCATTCCGGCTGCGGCGTGGGATGCTGCTTGGCTAAAATCTTGACTGACTACGGTAACTCTTGCGCCCTTGCGCCTTAACTCGACGGCGATCGCCAGACCGATTACACCACCACCGATGACTAAAATATCTCTTGCTGCTTTCATTATGAATTAAGCCCTCATCTCTCCTACTCTAACGTGAAAATATGGTTGGAGAAATAAACTTAATTTACGGTAAGGCAAGTATAAATTTGGACATCAATTGTTATGGTTAAACAGCCAAGTAATTAAGAGGACTTAAGTCAAAACCAAATTATTCGCTTAAATGTTCTAATTGCGTCCGGTTGATGTTGCCATTTTCTGGCATTTTTTGACAGGCAAATAACAAAACAACCAGCAAAATAGACGTGAACAAATGATTAATTAACGTCCAAAAATTGTTCAACATAATCTCAAGATCCTAGTACACCACATTATTCTCTATGGTGGGGCAAGCTAAGTCGGTTTTCCTGCGTATTATTACAGGTACAAAATTGGCACAACAGCCTCCAGATCAGACCAAAGGCTATTTGCTCGACATGTTAGATTCAAATTTGATTAACCTGAAAACAACAAGCGATCGCTCTGACAATATATCTTCTCAAAGCGATCGCTCTCCAGCGGATATTTAATTATCGATAGCAGCCGGCTTAATTAAACTGAAACTGGTGCTGCATGCTGACGGTACCATTCGATGGTGTTTTTAAGACCCTGACGAAATTCCGTTTCCGCCACAAAGTCAAACTTCTCTTTCGCTCTTTGAGTATCCAAACAACGACGGGGCTGTCCGTTAGGCTGGTCGGTTTGCCAGACAATTTCGCCATCAAAACCCATCAGTTCGCAGATGGTTTCTACTAAATCCTTGATTTTTACTTCGTGATTAGTGCCTAAGTTCACCGGGGCAGCTTCGTTATAAGACTGGGTTGCCATGACAATCCCTCGTGCCGCATCGGTAGAATAAAGAAACTCTCGGGTGGGACTACCATCACCCCAGGCGGGAAGTTGCTTATCTCCTCTGGCTTGCGCTTCGTATACCTTGCGAATCAAAGCGGGAATCACGTGAGAACTACGGGGATCGAAGTTATCTTCTGGGCCATATAAGTTGACGGGCAGTAGGTAAATACCGTTAAAGTTATACTGCTGACGATAGGCCTCTAGCTGCACCAACAATGCCTTTTTAGCAATACCGTAGGGCGCATTGGTTTCTTCGGGGTATCCCTCCCACAGGTCATCTTCCTTGAAAGGTACGGGGGTAAATTTGGGATAGGCGCAAATCGTCCCGACACAGACAAATTTCTCTACTCCCTCTTGATAGGCAGCGTGAATTAGCTGAGTTCCCATCATCAGGTTGTCGTAAAACAGTTCAGCGGGCTTTTCACGATTGAGACCGATTCCCCCCACATGAGCTGCTAAGTGTACTACTACATCTTGATTCTTAACTGCCTGCTGGCAATTTTCCCACTTAACTAAATCCAATTCGCGCGATCGCGGCGTGCTAATTTTGCCAATTGTCGCCCCTGCCTGGCACAACTGGTCTACTACCTGCTTGCCTAAAAAACCATTGCCACCCGTTACCAGGATATTTTTGTCTTGTAAACTCAACATTGCTAATTAAGATTGGATACGTAAGTATTTTAAGTACTAAGCTGTAAATTGAGTCAAATTGCCTCAACGACTTAGATAGCTCATGAAATGGCTCAATCAACAATGGTGGCAAAGTTACGACGGTTGAGAGTGCTGTCATCGCTCTGACTGCCGTCGGGAGTTTCTAGTCCCAGGTTAATCAAATCGGCATTAACCATCAATTTAACTAGCTCTTCAAAGGTAACTGATGGTTCCCAACCGAGCTGCTTTTTCGCTTTAGTTGGGTCGCCAATCAAAAGATCGACTTCGGCTGGTCGTAGATAGCGTGGATCGAAAGCGACATAATCGTGCCAGTCTAGATTGACGTGACCAAAAGCAATATCGAGAAATTCTTTAATTTCATAAGTTTCTCCCGTGGCGACAACATAATCATCGGGTTGCTCCTGTTGTAGCATCATCCACATCGCACGAACGTAGTCTTTGGCATAGCCCCAGTCTCTTTTTGAGTCGAGATTACCCAAATAAAGTTTTTTCTGGGTTCCTTCCACAATGCGGGCTACGGCTCTGGTAATTTTTCGAGTTACAAAGGTTTCCCCACGACGAGGAGATTCGTGGTTGAAGAGAATACCGTTACAGGCAAATAGATCGTAGGACTCGCGGTAGTTGATGGTTTGCCAGTGAGCATATACCTTGGCGCAGGAATAAGGACTGCGAGGATAGAAAGGAGTAGTTTCTTTTTGGGGCACCTCCATTACCTTACCGAACATTTCTGAGGAACCAGCCTGATAGAAACGAACCTCAATTCCCGTCCTTTGTTGATAGTCTCTAACTGCCTCAAGTACCCTTAAAGCGCCCATGGCCACAGAATCTACCGTGTATTCGGGAGAGTCAAAACTAACCCGGACGTGGGACTGTGCCCCCAGGTTGTAAACTTCGATGGGCTTGACTTCTTCGAAGATGCGTCTAAGAGTAGTTCCGTCAGTCAGGTCACCATAGTGCAAAAACAGCTTGGCATCGGGGCTATGAGGGTCGATGTAGATATGGTCGATGCGATCAGTATTAAAAGTAGAAGTTCGGCGGATAATGCCGTGCACTTCATAACCCTTTTCTAACAAAAGCTCGCTGAGATATGAACCGTCTTGACCAGTAATGCCCGTGATCAAAGCTACCTTGCGTTCGCTCATTTGTTTAATCTACCTAACTAGTTATTTGTGTTTAGCATTATGCATTTTTTTCCACTATAATACAACAACAATAAAATATATTCCGCAATAATACATAAAGTCGCGGCTTAATCTTAACAGCTGTCGGAATTATAATCGAGGCAAATATAAGAATTTATTTAACTAATTGTTCACCTTAAAATCAAAGGTTATTTTAATAATTATAATTTGTCTTTATTGGCAATAAAATATGTTTTTTAGTTTCTATTCTCCTCCAGGTGCACCAATAAGCAAGGGACGTTAGCTAACATGCTGATTTTTTGCTTAGTAAGCACCGTTGTTACGAGGAAACAGCATTACGCCAATGGTTTTATAGATAATCCACAGATCTAGCAGCAGGTTGCGGCTCTTAGCATAGTAAACATCAATTTGAACCCTTTTCGGATAGGGAATATCATTCCGACCCGAAACTTGCCACAGTCCAGTTATACCCGGCTTAATTTGCAGCACGGTATTAATTTTGTGACCGTATTTTGGCAGCTCTTCTGGGACGAGAGGTCTAGGACCCACAACGCTCATTTCCCCTTTTAAAACGTTCCAAAACTGAGGAAATTCATCTAAACTAGTCAAGCGCAAAAAGTTACCGATTCTGGTAATGCGCGGATCTTGCTTGAGCTTAAAGCTCTGCTGAAATTCTGCTCGTACTGCCTCAGAATCTTGCATAATAGTTGCTAACACTTCATCGGCATTATTAACCATCGTTCTAAATTTAATGCAGTAAAAAGGCTGGTGATTTTTGCCTATTCTCTTTTGGACATAAAAAACTGGCCCCCTAGAGCTGGCAGCAACCAAAATCATCAAAATCAAATAAACGGGGGAAAATATAGTCAATACCAGTGAGGCAAAAACTATATCAAATGTTCTTTTATAAAAATTTCCGTTGAGAATAGTGAGGAAAAATCTTAAACGATTTAAATCGAATAAAGCTCTAAGGCTTTTTCTGACCATTCCTTGAACTATCTTGACGGAAATAAGCTGGCTGTTAGCAGTCATCTTACTCCTTCACTCATCACACCACACATCACTCGATCGCAAATCGATTGAATTTTAATTGACTCTAATTTGCTCGATTTAAACACAAACTAAGCCGTTAATTAATTAGATCTTCGATCTAGATTGCCATTCGTGATGACAATCTTCAATATATTCTAGATAGGATTGCTGGAAAACTGCCGGACTAAATTTTTCTGCCTGTTGACGGCAATTATGGGGGTCGATTTGAGGCAGTTGTTCAAAAGCTTCTACCGCAGCAGTTAATGCCTCGGTTTTCTGGGCGTTAAATAGCAATCCCGTACCGTCCTTAGGACATCGGCGAATGTCCTTAACTGTTTCTAATGCACCTCCTTTTCCATAGGCAATCACCGGCGTACCGCAAGCTTGAGCTTCGACTAAGGCAATTCCAAAATCTTCACAGGCAGCATAGACGAAAGCTTTAGCTCTAGTTATGTACTGCTGAACTATATTATGCGGTTGCCAACCCAATACCCGAACGTGAGGCTCGGCTAATTGACGTATTTGAGCTAGTTGTGAACCAGAACCAATAATCACTAGGGGTTTCTTTAGCTGATTAAATGCTTTGACAATTAAGCATATTTGTTTATAACTCACCAAGCGAGAAATTGTCAGATAGAAATCGTCTTTTTCAGGCTGAAAATCAAATCTATCGACCTCAACTGGGGGATAAATTACTTTAGCAGGACGACGATAACAGCGCCAAATACGATTGGCTGTATGGTGAGAATTAGCGATAAAATAATCTACCCGATTGGCAGAGATAACGTCCCACTGCCGCAGACGATGCAGTATGTATCTGGCTATCAGCCCCTGTATTCCCTGCCCCTTGCGATCGCCTTGAAGATAGTCAAAAGTTAAGTCCCAGGCATAGCGCATAGGTGTGTGGCAGTAGCAAATGTGTAGCTGGTGAGGACTGGTTAAAACTCCTTTCGCAACAGCATGGGAGGAGGAAAGGATAATGTCATAGTGATTGAGGTCGAGTTGCTCGATCGCAATGGGTAATAGAGGTAGATACTTTTGTACGCCGTTCCGCGCCTGAGGAAATTTTTGCAGGAAAGTGGTAGATATCTGCCGTTGATAGAGATAGCTGTCCGGATTGGTCGATTCAAAATCGATTAGGGCGTATAAATCGGCATCGACATGTTGTAAGATTTCTCGAACTACTAGCTCAGAGCCTCCAGTCGCCTTGGGGGTCAACCATTCGTGAACTAGAGCGTATTTTAATTCCACAGCTAGTTATTTACCAAAATAAAAATTTGTCTAACAGTAATTTGCTGTTTAACAGCTAATATTAACAAATTTGACCGATAGCGGCTGCATAATTTTGCTTGATCGCCAAGATTGAATATTTTTTAATCGAAGAGATTTGGAGTTACCGTACTAACTCGGAACGATTGGTAACTAACTGCCAGGATTGACTCTGGGCTACAACATGGCGGTTTTGTAGCTCTAGGGGGGGAGATGCCGGATCGATTAGAACATAAATGCTCATGCCCTCAGAATTTTGCCATAGCTGTTCCAGTTGCCGATTGGCCTGATTTTCTACCACGCGATCGCTGTAAAATTCTAATGATGGACGACCATGGGGATGGTTGGTATAAATTTTCTGCCCTGGTGGAGTGTACTTTCGCACCATGATGGCGATAGGCTTGACTGGATAAGAATTATTCAGCTCCCATAGCCAGTGACTGGTATTAAACAGCAACAGTAAGGCCAGATAAAATCCAACTATGGTAACCCCGATAAAATTATGACTGCGACGCCATAATAAGACCCCCGCAATAGTAAAGCTGATAGCGGCAACCAGAATAATTATTGCCAAATCGGGCTGTGGTTCGGCATCGATCGCCCCATAATAGAGGCTACCCAGCCAGCAAACTACCGCAATTAAGCTGAAAAATATTTGCCACCAGTAGCTTGTCTCCTTTCTGTGCCAAATCCGCCCCAGGGCATTGCCTACTAGTAACGCAAGAGCGGGATAGATGGGGATAACGTACCAGGGTAATTTGGTCTCCATCAAGGAAATTGCTAGCAGATAAACTATAACCCAGGTCAAAGTAAGCTTGCTCCAGCTTTGGAGGCGATTACGAACCGCTAGCTTGAGTCCGTAAGGAAGAAATATCAGCCAGGGAAAGCCATATTTAGCAATTTCTAGCAGATAGTACCAGGGCGGTGCAGCTAGGTTACTAACGGGAGTCCAAATACGCTCGAAGGTCTGATCCCCCAAGCTGATGCCCAGAAATGCCGCTCCATAATGCTGATATTGCAGCAAATACCAGGCGATCGCTGGCAAGACTCCCAGAACCAAGCAGCCCCAAAAATAACCAGTCTGAAGCCGCTTAAAATCGTCCCAAGCCAGGAAAATAATTAGAATCCCTCCCAGCAATACGCCAATCATAATCCCCTTAGTCAGGCAAATTAGCCCCAGGGCAATCCCCGTAGTCCACAGCCACCCCGAACCTTGGCGACTCCGTAGTAAACACCAAACTCCCAGACAAAACCAGCAGGAAATCGCCCCATCGAGCATCGCGACTCTGCCATGGCGGACAACAGGTAGCAAGGTCAAATGAACTGCCCCACTCAAAACCGCTGCAGGTAGAGAGAAACACAATTCTCGGGCAATTAGGTAGACCAGGGGCACCGAAACAGCCGAAATAATTGCAGGAGGCAAACGGGTACTCCACTCGCTAATGCCAAATAGCCTGTAGCTGAGGGCGATCGCACTATGAATTAGGGGCGGCTTGTTCCAATAAGGATCGCCATAATTAATCGTGGGATAGAGCCAGGTCTGGGTCCCCGGTTCAGCACGATAGATATTACGCGCAACCCCCGCCACAATGCCTTCATCCCAATCCCTTAAAGGCAAATCCCCTAACCCGGCTGTATATAAAATCAATGCCGCCAACAGTAAGCAAATTACCCACAGGCTGTCTCGATTCCAAAGCTGACTACGACCTGACTTATTCATCCCGATTGCTAATCCTCTCTATTCTGGGTAGCCACTAACCCCGCCAGAATAACCGCTAACTGCACCAGGATCGCTATCTCCCCGAGAACCGAGTAGCTCTAGGCGATCAACCTTAATAATCGGACGCGATCGCATGCCTCCTGTATTTCTATCTGTCCAGGTATCAATTTTAAATGACCCTTGAACGGCAATTTGCTTGCCTTTCTGAACGTAGTTACCGGCTATTTCCGCAGTTTTCCCCCAAAGTTCTAAATTGAACCAGTCTGGCTGGTCGCTGTTACGAGAGCGACGATTCACCGCCAGAGGCAGGGTACATTTCACCGAACCCGAATCAAAATACTTAACTTCTGGGTTGGCCCCAGCACGACCGACTAAATTAACTACATTGAGAGCCATAAGCTGTTTTTTATAGTACTAAAGAACTAAATTGAGACTTCTTAGTCTAGCAAATTATCGCCAGGCAATACCAGTAATCAGTAATCAAGATGCTTGAGTTGACGATCGCCGGGCAAAAGTTAACACTATATCCAAGCTTTGATTTCTAGAATATTGGTAGCTTCTATCCTGAATAAATAAATAAATGAAAAACGAACAGATTCCCTATAAATTATTTACTTATGTTGGCTTAGGATTTTTACTGTTTTTAATCCTCGGTATGTTTAAACCATTTACGATTATTAAAGCGGGCGATCGCGGCGTAATTATGCGCTTTGGTAAAGTTCAAGACGTGATTTTAGATGAAGGCTTGCACCCCATTATTCCGGTGGTAAATACGGTCAAACCTCTGAGCGTGCGCGTCCAAAAAAACGATATTGATGCCGAAGCTTCCTCTAAAGATTTGCAGGATATTAAAACTCAGGTAGCCTTAAACTGGCATATTGACCCAACCAAAGTAAATAAAGTTTTTCAGCGGGTGGGAGACGAACAACAAATTGTCTTTCGGATTATTACTCCGGCGGTAGCGGAGATTGTTAAAGCTGCCACGGCGCAAAAAAATGCTGAGGAAATTATTACCAAGCGCAAAGAAATTAAGCAGCAGATTGATATAGAGCTCAAGGAAAGATTGGATGACTACGGAATTTTGGTCGATGATGTTTCCCTCGTAAACGTCTCATTTTCCCCCGAGTTTGCCCGAGCGATTGAAGCCAAGCAAATTGCCGAACAACAGGCAAAACAGGCCGATTTTGAAGCACTCAAGGCCGAAAAAACAGCTCAGGCGGAAATTAATCGCGCGAAGGGACAAGCGGAAGCCCAAAGATTGCAAAAGTTGACTTTAACTCCTGCACTACTGCAAAAAGAAGCAATTAAAAAGTGGGACGGCAAATTTCCAACAGTTATGGGGGGCGATGGCGCACTACCTTTTATTAATATCAATCCGCAAAATGCCAACTAAATAAAAGCCGTACAGGTTACATGTAAGAAAAGCGATCTCTAAAACGGGGAAAACAGCGCTACTTAGCAGCTTAACTCCAATCTGAGTTCACATCTGTGAAATAGTCAAATATATGAGCGAGCAGAAATTAGGATTTTCTATTAGACCCTATAAACGAGAGGACTCTGATGCAGTAAAGCAGTTATGCTGTGAATCTTTGAGAATATTAGGTGCGAATGTATATAGCCCACGGCAAATTGAGGCATTAGTATCTCGCTACTCAACTGAATTACATGATGGGCAAACAGAATTAATCAATAATATTTTTGCCTTTATTGAAACTATTGCTCCTTTAGACACGGATAAACCGAATATTGTTGTCGCTCATCTTGAAGAACGCATTATTGGCTATGCTTCCATAATTGTTGGTTCTGGCTGGTTTACAAACGATAGTCTATTAGCCGAACTATTCGTTCATCCTGAATATACGCGTCGAGGGATAGGAACAAAGCTCTTGCAGACTTTAGAAGCGAATGTCACTGATAATTCTCAAGTAATTAAAATAGGCGCAACTCTTATAGGCGAATCTTTCTACCAAGCAAATGGATACCGAATGGTAGAGCGGCATAGTTCTTTTTTCAATGGAGTACGTATACCTTTTGTCTCGATGGAAAAATGGCTGACTCCGCCATCCGAGATTGAGAAAATTATTTGGGATACATCTCAGCAGGGGGTGAGAAATATAGAGTGGCTGGCAACAGAAACGGAAGCGTTATTTAGAGGGATATTTGAGGCGTAAGCTTAAATCCTTAGAGCTTAGAGTTATCCAATAGCTATCTCAATAAAAAAGGATCTGACAATTGATGCCGATCCTTTTTCGTTTCTATCTAAAGACAGATGAGCTCGTTTGCTTAACGGATGTACTCTTTTAGTATGCTGTTGCGGTTGGGATGACGCAGCTTACGTAAAGCTTTTGCTTCAATTTGGCGGATGCGTTCCCGAGTGACATTAAAGATTTGACCGATTTCCTCTAATGTTTTCATGCGACCATCATCCAAGCCATAGCGTAGGCGTAGGACATCACGTTCTCTGGGGCTGAGAGTATCAAGCACACTCTCTAGGTCTTCTCTCAATAGGCTTTTAGAGACCTGATCTTCTGGAGTTTCCCCATCAGCCTCGATGAAATCACCCAAACGGGAGTCTTCTTCTTTCCCGATCGGCGTTTCTAAAGATATAGGCAACTGGGCGGATTTAGCAATAAATCTAAGCTTCTCGATCGTCATTTCCATGCGAGTAGCAATTTCTTCTTCGGTAGGCTTGCGACCTCTTTCTTGAGAAAGTAATTTAGTAGTTTTTTTAATACGGGAAATAGTTTCATAAAGGTGAACGGGAAGGCGAATTGTCCGAGACTGATCGGCGATCGCTCTAGTAATTGCCTGTCTAATCCACCAAGTAGCATAAGTAGAAAATTTATAGCCTTTTTCGTGATCGAATTTTTCAGCAGCTCTAATTAGACCCAAAGAACCTTCTTGGATTAAATCCTGGAATGATAAACCACGGTTCATGTATTTTTTCGCAATAGATACCACCAAACGCAGGTTTGACTGTACCATCTTGTCTTTAGCGCGGCGACCAATAAATAAGCGACGGCGGAATTTACGATATTCCATGTCTACTTCTCTCGCCCACTCTTCGTCAGTAGCTTCTCTACCCAAGCCATCTTCCAGACTATCCTTAAGTCTTTCCAATTCGAGTAAATCGGCAATTTGGCGTGCTAATTCAATTTCTTCTTCTGCTCTCAAAAGGCGGATGCGACCAATCTCTTGAAGGTAAATACGAATAGAATCTTCTGTGTAGGGCTTCTTTCTACCTCGCTCGGCTTTTTTAGTGGTGCTGGCTTTCTTTTTACCCTTCGCGGCTGGCTTGATATCTACAGTATCCTGATTCTTTTTTCGATCCTCTTCAATTAAGCTCTCCCAATCGATTTCCAGGATTGGCGATTGTTGCTAGAACTTGATTAGCTTGGGTCATGCCGTTTTCCTCTTGCTCCTTCAGTGAAAAAATAATAATAGTGGTTTTGGTAAAGTTTAGTTAAGCAAAAGCCTAACTAGTGTCTAATTACACTTCTATTGTTCTTGAGGTTTAAGAACTCGCTACCTGCTTTTAAACCGCGACGTAACCAGTTAAATCCCCAGTAAAGCTAACTATCTAGTGAGTAAAATCAACTAGAAATTGGCAATTGTTTTCCGATTTTAGCCTCGATTGTTATAAATTTGGTGAAGTTTAGACAGGAATCTGCAAATATTTCTCTAAGTTTTATAAAGAAGTTGCAAAGTTTCCTTCTGTTACGCTCCTTTGGCATTGTAAGCAATTTAATAAAAAATAACACGAATTGATTTTTGCGCTGTACACGATCTATTCAGCCAAAAGTTGCCACCTTACCAAGTTAGTTTTTACTAAATAATCTCACATTATGCCCTCTGGGGGGATTGTAAAGTGTGATCGATTTTCATTATTACTAAATAGAGGCAGAAAAATCACACATCAAAATCTTTTGCTCGGAGAAACTTTAAACATGAAAAAGATGCGTATAATTGCTTACGGAATTGCCGTAAGTTCGCTTTTGGCAACCGGAATTATTAGCTCAGAATCGGCAAAAACGATCGCGGCATCTACAGAGACAGGAAACTTAACTCTGGTTGCTAATGGAGAAGATTTTGTACGCCAGGGTTTTGTAAGTAAGGATGGCTGGCAAATAGACTTCGAGCATTTATATGTCAATGTCGGTTCGGCGATCGCCTATTCCAGTGAGTCAGCCTTTGAACCGCAGAAAAACGCCACGAAGGAAGATATTAATTATCAAAACCGCATCGAGCTAGTTAGTGAGCCACAAATAGCTGATTTAGCCGCCGGTACTGCTGATGCGCCCCCCATTACCGTCGCCGCGAGTGAAGTACCGATTGATTTTTATAATGCTCTAGCTTGGTCGGTAGATACTGCCGGGGCAGATAGTCCCATCGCTGGTCAGACAATTGTCATGATTGGTCGCGCGGCTAAAGATGGTCAAACCATTGACTTTAATTTAGGTCTCAATCACCCTACTGCCTACGTTTGCGGCGAATTTGTGGGTGATGAGCGTCAAGGAATAGTTACGGCGGAGAGTGCGGGAACGACAGAAATGACTTTCCATTTCGACCATATTTTTGGTGATGCCGATACCCCCCCAGAGGATGCTTTAAATCTTCATGCCTTAGGATTTGAGCCTCTGGCAGAGCTAGCGAGCAACAATACTGTTCAGCTTGATGACCAAGAGCTAGAAGCGCAACTATCAGCCCCTGATTATCAGCAGTTAACCGAGACGATCGCTGATTTGGGTCATGTCGGCGAGGGTCATTGTGTTGTGACCAATTCACAATAAGCAAAAAAACTAAACACTAACTTGATGTTTTGTGTCTAAAATTGCCGAATCTTGACAATAACGGCGCTAAACAGCCCGATTTAGCGTAGAAATTCTACAATTGTAGTTAATTCCAGGTCGCCCTAAAGTGCTTTTATGATTAGGCTTTACTTCTGTCTGGCAATCTTAACGTTGCTCTCAATTCCAGAAAAAACATTAGCTCATGGTGCCAAGATTCAGTATCGTCAAACATCAGCGATCGCTATTCAGGCTAAATATGATGATGGGACACCCATGGCAAATGCTCAGGTAGTCATTTATGCGCCTAGCGATCGCACAAATCCCTGGTTAAAAGGTGAAACCGACGCAGAAGGAAACTTTAGCTTTATCCCCGATACCGAGCCGCACAATATTGGTAACTGGGATGTCAAAGTCCGTCAATCAGGACACGGAAATATTACCAGTATTCCGATCAATCGGGGTAATTTGACTCAGACAACTGCCACGCAACTTGCATCTGCCGGTGCGGGTTATTCTCTATCACAAAAGATAGTGATGGCGGCGGCAGTTGGCTGGGGATTTGTCGGTACGACGTTATTTTTTGCTCGCCCCAAGTCCGATAGATAGTTTATTTTTAGCTGCATGCATATTCCTGACGGTTTTCTTCCCCCTCAAGTTTGCCTTGCCGGTTACGCTCTCACCGGTGGAGTCACCTGGTATTGTCTGAAAAAGATCGAGCGAGATCGCTATACTCAAGCCAATATACCCAAAGCTTCTTTGCTTACCGCCGCTTTTTTTGTCGCTTCCCTGGTGAGCATTCCCGTTCCGCCTACAAGCGTGCATTTAATTTTTAATGGCTTGATGGGTGCAGTGCTGGGCTACTATGCTTTTCCGGCAATCCTGATTGGTCTATTTTTTCAGGCAGTCATGTTTCAACATGGAGGTATGTCCACCCTCGGCATCAACGCCATAATTATTGGCACTCCAGCGATCGCCGCCTATCATTTGTTTCGTCAGCGAGAACACCTACAGAATAAGCCTAAGCAGAGGCAGTTATTGAACAAAGTTTTGTCTTTTGCCGCCGGTGCGGGAGCGTTAATCTTATCAGCGCTCATTTTTGCCGTGTTATTGATTACCTACATTTCTCCCGATTTAGATGTCAATGCCGAAAGAACCGCAATTTTAGTTTCTTTGAGTGGTTATGGCATCCAGGCGATCGTTGAAGGTCTATTTGCCGTCATGCTGATCTCATTTTTAGAACAGGTCAAACCGGAGCTATTGAAAGGATAAAATAACTAGCGATCGGCAATTAGTAATCAATAATCAATAATTATTTAATGAAATTAATTTTAGATCGATATGCTTATTTAGATTCTCCAGTTCACCGCTGGCATCAAGGCTATAAACTAGTTGGCTTATTGAGTTTAA
>JBCBIN010000002.1:0-32498 GCA_038524555.1 Cyanobacteria bacterium J06623_7
CTTGTCTCAGGATTTATTAAATAATTGTGACTTTTTTGAGCGCCTTGAAGCATAAAAAATCTCTGATAATACCTTTCTTATTGAAGGATATTATTGATCGACTTAAAATCGAGCAAACTGTATTTAATGTATGGTCATTCTAATCAATTTCCATATCCTATAAGTTATTAGTTCGGGGTATTAAGAAAGCAGCAATGGGACCTATTTTAGTATGGTTTCTATTTGGAATGACTATACTCAATGAATCACAATTTCTAGCTGACGACTAGCCATACTTGCCAAAAAGAGTTCGGTTGAAAGAGCCTGTTCGACGGGATAGATCCCTGGCTGTTGAAGTTTGCCCTCCAAAATTAGCTGTGCGATCGCGCCCGTCCCTGCCCCTGCTGCGATCGCCGTATCATCGTGTACCATGGTGCTGCAATAAGTTTGAGGCTGTCCAGCCTTTAGCCCGGAGATTTCTGCCCGCATAGCTACGCCAACTCCGCTAAAGCGATCGGTTACTTGAGTCATGGCATAACTAACCCGAGAAAAGAATTCAATCCCTTTTGGACTACTGACCCAGGCATCGGGAAAAACATGGGCGGTAATCCAGGTTAAATGGTTATACCAGTCGGGAATCGAACCAAACTTAGTAATAACAGTATCGACCGGGAATGAGTCAGCAAAGGTGTAGGTTTCTGGCACATCAAACCAATAGACCCCTGTCTTACCATAGGGGGTAGGAAATTCAATTATTTCCCTCTGACTGTAGGGTGAAATTTCTTGCCATTTGCCATCAATCCAAGCAGAAAATTTAGCTTTTAAGCCGAGAAAAGTCGTCCGCATTACCGTTAGTCCCGCCCCACCAGACCCAGCTACCACATAACTTAAATGTATCTGTTTAGGTTCATCAAACTGTTCGATTCCTTGCTTGACCATGCTGTTAGAAATGCCCGGAAAAATTCCTGTATTCAACACTGCCGTAATTCCCGCCGAGATCGCCCGCTCTTGATGCTGAATTACCCGCTGATAAAAAGAACGATGATCGCTAACGTCGATATAATTTACGCCCTGTTCGATACAGCTTTCGAGAACTTTACCGTCTCGATGATGAAAAGGTCCTGCACAATGAATGACCAGATCCCGTCCGGCGATCGCCTGATGTAGTGTCGAGCGATCGTCTAAATCTAGAGCCAAAAATTTAAACGGCTCAGTTATGGTCTGGGTCTGACGGGAAGTAATCGTGACCTCCGCATCTGTATGTTCGATTAAATCTCGTGCTACACTTTTGCCGATTCTGCCAGAACCACCAATTACTAAAACTTGTTGAGACATGGCACTCCTAAACTAGCTGACTTTAGATTAATTAAATATCTTGTTTATCTCTAGCAAGAATAACAATCTGTAAAGAATTGGAAGAGAAAAGATAAGCTATTGCCATATCCGATTATTGTGGAGTTCTAGATAAGCAAATTTAGCTGAAGTATTCAAATTGCCGATCGCGCCATAAGTTTTAGTCACAATCGTCGCAAAATCCTCACTAAATTATTTATCTAATTCAGAATCGCTCTCAAATTAGCAAAAGCCCATGCAAATTTTTTCTCAGCAAGCTTGGAAAGAAATGCGTTCCGTTCCTCGAACCGAAGAAGATACGCGCACTAAAATTTTACAGGCAGCCCTAAAACTATTTGCAAAGAGAGGTTATGAAGGCACGACCACTAAAGACCTTGCCAAGTCTGCCGGTGTTGCCGAAGGGACTTTGTTTCGCCACTTCAATAATAAGAAAGCGATCCTCGTAGAAGTCGCCACCGCCGGTTGGGTAGACATTTTGACCGATCTGCTGACCGAATTAAGTGAAATGGGGAGCTACAAAGCGGTATCCCAAGTAATGCGCCGTCGGATGCTGAACATGCGTAAAAACAGCGACCTGATGCGAGTTTGTTTTGTCGAAGCGCAATACCATCCAGAATTGAGAGAATCGATTCAAGAAGAAGTAATTAGTAAAATGACTGATGTAGCGGAAGCTTTCTTCGAGACAGCGATGGAAAAAGGAATTTATCGCCAGATGAATCCCAAAATTGTCGCTAAAGTGTTTCTCGGGATATTTGCGATCGCGGGATTTTCCGAAGAAACGATCGTCAACCCCGATGCCTCTCCCCAGGCGATGCAGGAAATGGCAGAAGGCATCTCTGATATCTTTTTAAGAGGTGTTCTTAACACTGAACATTGAACATTTAGCATTAATCGTTAGTGGCACTCGTTAAAAGAATTCCCCGCAGAACTAGAAAGTATCGACCAAATCTCTGGTTGGAAAGATTTATGGCGTTAATTGCGGTCATAAATTTATCGATTGTTGCCTTCGATCTGAGCTATGTTCCCCTGCGAGATTTTTGGCTTTCGGGTCAAGTCACGGTAGGGGGAATTAACACTGCTTATGTTAAGTATGCAGGAATCGAGCTAGATTTTTTGCCCGAACCAGCCTCAGAATTTATCACTCAATATGATGTAGTCAAAGGCATAATTCCCAACCGAGATACGGAAGAATATTTAGACAAGGTAGAGCAGCTTAAGCAGGAGTTGGCAGCTAACGGGGTTGACTCACCCAACGCCAATGCTTTATTTGGCGATATTCGCCGGCGTAGCATCGAAATAATTCAAACCGACGCTTTTTCCGAGGCTAATAAAACTGGCAGTCTCGAACGGATTAAAAATAGAATGCGATCGCATATCCTCAATCAGAATAACTCGGCAAAAACCTCATTTTGGCGTTTTTGGACTCCTGCCAACTTTGCGGGACAAGAAGCCGCAGAGATAGAGTTTTTCACTAGGGAACTCCAACCCCTATTTGAGACTAACTACTACCGCATTATTGGCGAAAATGGTGGCTATGTAGATTACTTTGGTCTGATTGATTTTCCCTTTGGCATATTATTTGCCCTCGAATTTTTGGGACGAAGCTGGTTTATCAGTCGCCGTCGAGTCGGTATCAGCTGGCTCGATGCTATGCTCTGGCGTTGGTACGATGTTTTCTTTCTGTTGCCAATTTGGCGCTGGCTGCGAGTTATTCCCGTGACGTTACGCTTAAATCAGGCACAGCTAATTGACCTAACGGCAATTCAAAGGCAGCTCAGTCAGGGTTTAGTGGCTAGCATTGCCGAAGATGTAACTGAAGTAGTCATTATCCGCCTCATTAATCAAATTCAAACCTCGGTTAAAAACGGCGATATTGCCCGGCTGCTATCACAACAAACGGCAAATCCCTATGTGGATATCAACGATACCAATGAAATTGTCGAACTAACTCGAATCTTTGCTCAAGTTCTGGCCGAGCGAGTTATACCGGCAATTCAGCCCGAAGCAGAAACTCTGTTGCAATATAGTGTAGACAAAGTATTAAAACAAAGTCCCGCCTATCGGGGTATTAAGATGCTACCAGGAGGCGATCGCACTTTAGCAACTCTCAGCCAGCAGCTAGTATCTCAAAGTTATAGCGCCTTTACCACGACTTTACAGACAATATTAGCCGAAGACGAACAGTTCGATCGCCTACTCGAAAGTTTGGTGGGCAACGTCGGGAAATCTATGTCCAGCGAGCTACAGGCACAGCAGAGCATGAACCGGATCGAGCTATTATTAGTCGATTTGCTAGAGGAAATCAAAATTAATTATGTCGAACGTCTATCTCAAGAAGATATTGAAGATATCCTCGAACAAACCCGTAGTTTACGCCGGCAAACCTAATAGTGAGGGATAAAGAGAAGACGCCCTAAATCTTTCGCCCCATCTGTGGATGGTCAACATGGTCTAGATCGACTAAATCGTTAGAGGTTTCATGGCGATAGATTCTTTTTTGGAGTCGGGGATAATCAGCAATATCGTGGGCTAACCTTTGCCCGACTACCAAGCAACGCAGTACCTGCGATCCAGTATTTTTCATCGTGTGGGCGAGTCCCCCCGCCGGATAGCCAATAAAGTCTCCCGCACCTACTTCATAATCCGTTTCATCGATGGTGATGGTTGCTTGCCCCTCGAGGATATAGACACACTCGTCTTCATGATAATGCTTGTGGTACTCGGTAGATTCATATCCTGGCAAAATTTCAATCAGATGGAAGCCGATATTTTTTAAGCCGACTAAATCCCCCAGAGATTTATTGCTTCTGCGAGCATTGGAATTTAGATAATGGGTTTTTGCCAAACCCTCCATTGCTTCAATCTCATGGTGGGACAGGATATATTTCATGATTTAACGATTATCGATTGGATGTTGGCATATTGCTGTCCATAGCTATGAAAAAGATAGGTTTCTTCTCGCTCACACTTGATAAAAGCTAGAACTGTTGCAATTCAACTAACAGCATAATTGATTTTTAATCGGTAGATTAGAGCTAAGTTGAGCAAGGTTAAAACTGCGCTTAGTATAAACAAACCTTCATAGCCAATCGCTTCGGCGATGATTCCACTAACGCTACCCGCGATTGTACTGCTGATAAAAGCAATTGAAGTTTGGATCGTAAAATCTCTTCCTGCATAATTGCGATCGCAATAATCCATTTTGATCGTGGAAGTGGCAGTTTCGGCAAAACCAAAAGTACCGTTAAACAAAATTCCTAAAATATATAAAATAACTAGGCTGCTAAATCCCCAGGCTGGCAATAAGAAAGCGGAAATGATTACTACTTGAAGACAGTTACCTGCAATTAGTAGTTTTTTACGATCTAAAAAATTAACCGTTAGACCACCCAACAAAGCCCCTAAAGTCCCGACTCCATAGCTGACGATGCCGATTAGCAAGCCTATTTGCGCGGTGGACAAGCCTAAATCCACTAACAAAGGACGAAACATGGTAATTGCCATACTCGATCCAGTAGTGTAGGTAGCTAAAACTGCCAGCCAGAGCCATAATTCCCGACGACTAAAAAATTCAGCTAAATCGCGCCAGATCGGCGGTGCTTTCCCTGATGGCTTTACCGGCACTTGTTCTTGATGGAGTAAAATTGGCAACAAAGAAACCACCATAATTAAAGCGATCGCCAACATAGTTTTTTGCCAGCCGATCCGATCTAGCAAAATTAGCATGCCACCACTACCAATTACCGCTCCTAAGTATTGACCACTTACTTGAATCCCATTTCCTAAGCCTCTTTCGCTAGAGGAAAGTAAATTAACCGCCATCGCATCGGCGGCAATATCTTGGCTGGTGCAAAAAACGCACATCATAAAGCCAATTATTAACAACAGGTTGAGATTTTGGGCTATATCGATAAAAGCGCAAGCTACCGTAAGCAATGACACCAGCAGTTGGAATAAAACAATCCAGAAACGATAATGTCCCCAACGAGTAAAGCCATGACGATCAATTAAAGGCGACCAAAGGAATTTAAAGACAACGGGTAAGATTAATAAATTAACTAAGGCGATCGCACTTAGAGAACTTCCCTCTTGACGCATGTATACGGGCAATGCCTCATAAAAAAACATTAACGGTATGTATTGCGAAACATATAGGCTGGCAAGTAGCCCCATTTTAGAAATATCGATCTTGTTAAGCTGGTTCAATTAATTCCTCTAATGAAACACCCTAATTAAAACTTTGCTTTTACTTGCAATCCATAAGTTACGGGCGCACCATAAGAACCAAAATCGCCAAAGCCAAAACCTTCAAATGCCGTGGTGACATACTCGCGATCAAAAATATTGTTGGCAAAAAAGTAAACTCCATTCTTGCCAAATTCATAACCCAAAAGACCGTTAACAATACTGTAAGGTTCTGACTGCAAGCTATTCTCCTCGTTAAAAAAGACTGCTCCACTACCGACTAGCTCTAGTCTACTGACAATTCCCTGTTGGGTGCGATACTGCATGGCGATGTTAAAGGTGTAGCCAGGAGTAAACAAAAGATTGTTATCGCTAAAATCTTCACCCGTAATGGAATTGGTATAGTTGCTAAAGTCTGTGTCCACAAAGCCCAATCCTGCCAGAATATCAAATCCTCTAACTGGAGTGGCTTTTAGCTCAAATTCTGCCCCTGTAATTGAGGCATCAGCATTATCAATTCTTTCTGCCTGTAAAAATTGATTGAATAGAACTACCTGAAAATCGTCAACATCATTGTGGAAGAGCGCAGCATTAAAGACCAGACGATTGTTATACCAAGATGATTTAAAACCAAGTTCGTAATTTAAGGAACGTTCGCGATCGAAGCTTAAAACCTCCTCGCTATCGTTATCTGCTCCAAAATTAACCCCCGCAGGACGATATCCCGCAGTAATGCTGGCATAGGTCAAAATGCCAGGAGTAAATTGATATTCGACGGCAAATCGAGGCAACAACGCATCACTATCGGCTTCGATATCCTCAGCGCGGAAATTAGGAATAGTCGTTCCGTCTGGAGTAGTAATATTTTGCTCTAAAAATTCTAGCTCCGCATTATTAGATTCATAACGTAAGGCAGCAGTTAGAGTCAGGGGTTTAATGGGCTTATAGTCTAACTGTCCAAAGGTAGCCAAGGTAGTTTCAGTAGTTTCCGAATCACTTAAGATCGAACTACCACCTGGCAATTGAAATAGCTCTGCTGTATCGTTGCCAACGACAAAACCGTTATCCGCAGTATTGAAACCTCGCGATTCAAAATAGCCTCCTACTAGCCAGCGCCATGAATCTACCTCAGCAGGAGACTGGAAACGTATTTCCTGACTAAATATGGTCGAATCAAATTGATTAATAACCGCACCACCTTCAAGGGCGCTGAAATCAAGCTCTGATTCTTGATCTACCTCAGAAGAACGTCGTGAGGTAATAGAAGTAGCGCGGAATTTGTTTCCGCCGTAGGCTACCTTAATAGCTTGGGTATTGGCACTAAAATCATTAAAACCGTTGATATCTCGATCGGTAGTAAAGGGATCGTCTTGCTCCAGCGGGACAAGAGGCGGACCACCATCTTGATAATCTTCAAATGAACCACTCAGGGTTATGTCCCAATCTTCACTGGGAGTCCAAAGTAGTTTGGCTCGTCCGTTACCTCCAGATTGCTCATCTACAGTATTGTCTTGAGCCGTATTTTCGATAAAGCCATCTCGCGAGCCATAACTTCCCGACAAACGAAAACCTAATTTATCCTCAACGATTGGTGCACTAACGCTACCGCGAGCCTCAAAATTATTGAAGTTACCATAGCTAATATCACCGATAAACTCTAGCTTATCGCTTGGTTTGCGGGTAATGGTATTAACGACTCCGGCGATCGCACTACGACCATATAATATATTTTGTGGACCCCGTAAAACCTCTACCCGTTCGAGATCGATCAGATTTTGGTCTAAAAAGCCACCATAGTCATAAGGAACATCGTCAATATAGAATCCAACCGCATCTCGATTAGTGATATTGGAGTTAGAAAATCCTCGCAGACTGTAGTAAAGAAAGTAGCGACTGTCTGAAGCATCTAGAATCGAAAAGTTAGGGGTGCTATCAGAGATGCTTCTCAATGATCTAATATTGCCATCCTCTAATTGTTTTTCTCCTAAGGCGGTAATACTTAAAGGTACTTCTTGCAGACTTTCTTCGGTTTTTTGGGCAGTAACAACAATATCAACGACTTCTACTTCTTGATGCAGTCGCTCATGAGGGAGACCCCTAAGACCGCGCTGCATCGCTTCATCGGCTTGGACTTGTTCTCCCTTCTGGGAAGATATGCTTAAAATTAAATCTCTAGCAGAAGGGACTATTTCTGCGCTAGGGGTTTGCTGTTCTCCTGTAATCGTTAGTCGGATGCTGTTGGCATCTATAGCGGTTAGGCTAATCTCCTTAATACCTGGGGTGGGGTCAGTTTCGAGAAAACGATCGCCTTGAGGTAGAGCTAAGGTGACATCGAGGATATCAACTACTAGCTGGTTACCTTCAGGCAAGATTAACGGGACTAATTTCTGTCCTGTTTTAGTTTTTAACGAGATTTGTAAACCTGTTGCTGTCTCTTGAAGTTCGACTCCTATAACTTCAGTTAAATTGTTGTTGTCATTTTGAACTAATAAATTACGAGGGTTTGTATTGTACTGTTTTTTCTCAGATGCCTGAGCTTCCCCTGTCGTTATTGACAACAGGGTTATTAAATGAATAAAGATAATGCTCCGAGAAAAATAATTGCACTTCATGTAAGATGTATCGTCCAGTCAAATATTAATTAAGAAAAAGCCCTAAAATCTAGGATCTTCCGCCGTAGAAACAGGGCCATGTTCCGAAGCGATTAAAGCCAACAAAGTAACTTGAGACGCGGCTTTGCTACGATGCCAAACATTACGGGGAATTATACAAGTGTCCCCCTTGGTTAATAAAAATTCAGTAGCGGTTTCTTCTAGAAGAGTGACCTGAAGCTCTCCGTCCAACAGCAAGAAAAATTCATCACCATCAACGTGTCTTTCCCAAGGAGTTTCGCCGGCATATTTAATCAAAGATACCGAACCACCATCAAAATTGCCCAGATCGATAAATGACTCTCCCATGTTAGTGGAGTCTATTTGCTCTGGTTGATTGAGATCGATTAACTTCAAGCGCTCGATCGCTGTTGTAATCTGATAAATTTCCACAACAATATACCTTTTTTGATTTCACCTAAAATATATGCTGCACAAAATTAGCGACGCTACCCTGAGACGGATTTTTTTCACCCTGAGAGGGAATGGAAAATAGATAACAGGTTGCACAAAAGGCGAAATCTCTACTTGAGCTTAAATTCATTTAATCCTACCTGGCGGGCCAAGGCATTAAAAGAAGACATGGCGATCGATATCTTGGGAGAAAGGTGATTTGCATATTGCTGCTTTGGCGAAACAATGTGAATAGTTATCTTATTCCCAGTTGCTATACTTTCCTATTAAGCTTAAAGATTATTGCAGAAATAACAGCTATCTATGGTTGAGGAAACTAGGTTTTAAATTGAGTGATTCTTGGTTCTTATTCTCAGAAATTCTGATAAAGATGCGTCTCGGGGTCAAAATAATTCGTCTCGGAGTATCGTCGAGCGGCATGGTTATTTTAAATTAACTTATTGAGATTAATTAGCAAATAACTTACTTCTGTCATAAGCAAGATGAACAATAACCCATCTCCGAGCATTTTCTCGTTATTGACCCAGCACAAAAGCAAAGAATTAATATCTGTAGCATTACAAATTATCGCCACGGCTATTGGCTTAATTCCCTTTGTTGTGGTGTATCGGTTGGCAGTAGCTTTATTTAACCTTCCTGTTTTACAGACGTAAATTTTAGCTATGAAAATACAGCTACTTCGCAGAACATTACGTCTAATGTGAATTAAAAATTTTTGAAAGCCTTTAAATAAGTTCTCCAAAGATAAAATTTTCTGGCTTGTCTATCTAAAAAACTCAAATCTTAAAGTTTTTCTGAGAGTGCGTAAGACAGAGCCTTACCGGTCTTCTTCGACGATCTGCCCTAAAAGACTTCCTTCGGTCGCGTGTATGCGCTGCGCCAAAAACTAGCAAACTCGAACGAAACTAATCTACATCTTATTGACAAGTTAGATTTAAACCCAACTTTGATTAAATCTCATCCTAATTACTCCAATCTTTATGACTATGGGACTATTGCTGCTTAATTTTGTCCGAACCATTGTGTAAGGTTAGTTAATTAAAAGGCGGTGCATACATCAGTCCGCCATTCTCCCAGAGCGCATTCTGACCCCGTTCGAGGTTGAAGGGTTGTCCCAAATTACGTTCATACACCTGGCTATAGTTGCCCACGTGTTTAATTACTCTACTGGCAAAATCATTAGTCAATCCCATATCGGAACCCAGCGTTCCTTCTACTCCCAAAAATCGGCGAATGGCAGCTTCTTTACTTTTTTTATAAACATTGACATTATCCGAAGTAATATCCCATTCTTCGGCTTGAATCATGGCAAAAGTTACCCACTTAACTACATCAAACCACTGAGAATCTTGATGTAGTAATACCGGGGCGAGAGGCTCTTGAGAAATGGTTTCAGCCAAAATAACATGTTCTTTGGGGTTGGCTAAAATAGTTCGCCGAGTGATAAGTTGAGAAATATCGCCCGTAATTGCCTGACATAGATCCTTCTCGTAATTGTTAAATAAAGCGTCTCGATCTCCCGTGGCAAAAATTTGAGCAGATATATTTGCCTGAGATAGGTAATCTTGCAGGTTATCGTAGCTAGTGGTTTTTTCCGGCACGCAAATTGTTTTTCCGGCCAAATCTGATAGTTTGACAATTTGGCTTTCTTGATTGACTAAGATGCCCTGAGCATCATAAAAAATTGGGGGAGTGAACTCTAAGTTAGCATCCGTATCTCGGCTGAGGGTTTGGGTCGTGTTACGACTCAACAGATCGATTTCTCCCGACTTTAGGACATCAAACCTTTCTTCAGCATTCAAATTACGGAATTTTACTTTAGTTGGATCGTCAAAAATCGCTGCGGCGATCGCCCGACAGAGATCGACATCGATACCAGCATAGTTACCTTCGGCGTTAACAAAACTAAAGCCGGGAAGTTCGCCATTAACGCCACAGATTAGATATCCTCTTTGTTTGATGCGATCGAGATTTGTCGTTCCCCGGACTGATTCATTAGCGGCATGGGAACTAGAGTTCAGACCTCGATGTGATGTGGCTGCCAATAAAATTAAGCTGCTGATCGCGCCAGAAAATAATAATTTGCGGATTTTGGATCTGCGGTTAAACATAGAGTTCGAGAGAGGAAAAGATTGAGGTTCTAGATCTGGTTAGTTAAGACTGCTGGGAACAGAAAATTGAGCTTTATGGTTCCACAAAAGTAAATTACCGCATTTTACCGCGAGATGAATCGTAGAGTATGGTTAATCGACTCTAAAATCGAGAAAATATTGATTAGTTAGACCTTACAGTTTAGACTTTCTCGGTCTGAGACAGGCAACAAGAGCGCTAAGCGATCGCCTTCAACTAACTATGAGAAAAGATAAACTAGGCAATGAGCGACAAGCTCGCCTATATGATTTCTTATTTATTAAATTTTAGCTGTAAATTTAGCTGTAAATATTATGCGGTTAACTGCAACTACAGTATTTCTGGGAACATTGTTAGCAGGGTTTATGCCGACTGAGGTTTATGCCGACTCTATCAGTTCACAGTTTAGGGACCTTCATAACGCTCAGTTTGAGTTATTGACGGTTAATTATTTTAGTGTGATTGAGAATGAGCCTAAGATTACCAGCTCCAGTCGTTTTTTTTCGCCGATTGTTTTCCATGCTGAAGAAAGCAACTTTACCGTTGACTACACCGACAGATTCGCTCTAACGGTCGAGCTAAATCGGGGTTATGTGGGAGCTATCGATCAAGAACATGATGAGACGACATCTTTCACCCCGGGAATTGCCACCTGGCAAGGTCAGAATCGATTTGGCTCCTTTAAGTTTGACGGTCAATTTGATGATACGGCTCGTTTTAATCGAGGTAAAGCCCACTTAGTCAGTCCCACGATTTTTGGTTCGCTCGATTTAGCTGTGGAGTTAAGCGATCGCATTAAGCCTGTTAAAACAGTGACTGGCTGGCAGAGTAATACGCCTTTTGGTTCCCTGGCTATTAAAGGTAATTTTGATGAATCAATAGTTTTTACCGGTGGTAACGCCGCTTGGAATGCCCAAACTAGACTGGGGGCGGTTAGCGTCAAGAGTAATTTTGATCGCGAAACTAAGTTTAATGGAGGCAACGCCGCTTGGCATGCTAAAACCAGATTGGGAGCAGTGAGGATTAACGGTAATTTTGATCGCGAGACTAAGTTCAGTGGGGGCAACGCTACTTGGAATGCTAAAACCGAGCTGGCATCCTTTGGCGTTAGGGGGAACTTCGATCGCGAAACTAACTTTACCGGCGGCAATTTTAAAATTGGTTCTAAAGCCTTAATTGGTTCTTTTCAAGCCACGATCAAGATTGATGAATCTAGTCGGTTTCAAAGTGCCGATGCTGCTTGGAAAACCCCGCTTTTATTTGGTTCTAATCTGGGAGTGAGCGGCAGGTTTGACGATACCAACACGTTTACCGGAGGCAAAATCGAACTAGGGGCAAAATCGGCTCTGGGAATTGTGGGCATCAAAGCCAATCTCGATCGCGATACCCACTTTACTGGCGGTAGTGCCTTTTGGAAAGCCAGAACCAAGCTTGGCTCGTTTAATCTCGACGCTAATCTTCAGCAGGATGGTGATTTTTCCACCAAATTGGGTTTAGAATTGCCGCTCTAACACCTCGATGTTGTCTGGGTAAAAATTGGCGATCGCATTTTTAATCGACGGTTAGCACCGAAAACTAGCTAGAATAAGTACTTAAGGCAATCAAGCTGATTTAGACCGCTAATTTAAATAAATATCGACCCCAGATCTACCCTAATATTTTCTTGAGGGACTAACAGCAGCGAGCTCAATGACTAATTTCGATTCCCAAGATGCCCCTAAACCAGAACTAATTGATTCTTGCGTCCACTGCGGCTTTTGTCTGTCTACCTGTCCTAGCTACCGCATCATTGGTAAAGAAATGGATTCTCCTCGGGGCAGGATCTATCTAATGGATGCGATTAATAATGGCGTAGCGGCGATCGACAGCACAACTGCCGAACATTTCGATTCTTGTTTGGGTTGTTTGGCTTGCGTTACCACCTGTCCTTCTGGAGTTGAATATGATCGCCTAATTGCCGCGACTCGCCCCCAGGTCGAGCGTAATTTTAGCCGTAGTCTCCCCGATAAATTAATTAGAACCTTAATTTTCAATCTATTTCCCTATCCCAACCGACTGCGCTACTTGCTTCCACCCCTTTGGCTATATCAAAAATTGGGTTTACAAAAGCTGTTAAGAAAGACCCAAATATTGACCAAATTAGCTCCCCGTTTAGGAGCCATGGAGGCAATTCTGCCGGAAGTAACCGATAGTGCCTGGCATAGCGATTTACCCCACGTAATTCCCGCCCAAGGAGAACAACGCTATCGAGTCGGGATGGTTTTAGGTTGCGTGCAGCGACTATTCTTTTCCCCAGTCAATGAGGCTACCGCTAGAGTTCTCAGCGCTAACGGTTGTGAGGTCGTAATTCCTTCAACCCAGGGATGCTGCGCCGCCCTACCCGCTCATCAGGGACAAGAAGCCCAGGCACAAGCTCTAGCCAGGCAAATGATTGATAGCTTTATCGATCTAGATTTAGATGCCGTAATAATCAATGCCGCTGGCTGCGGACATACCTTAAAGGAATATGGTCATATTTTGGCTAATGACCCAGAATATAGGCAAAAAGCAGAGAATTTCTCTAGCCAAGTTCAAGATATTAACGAATTCTTAGCAAAGGTTACCTTGACTACCAAGCTACATCCTTTGACAAGCGATGAATTGCCCCTCGTCTATCAGGATGCCTGTCATCTTCTCCACGGACAAAAAATTAGCGTTCAGCCCCGTCAATTACTCCAACAAATTCCTGGGATACAGTTGCGAGAACCGTTAGATGCTTCTCTTTGTTGCGGCAGCGCGGGAATTTACAATATGCTACAGCCAGAAACCGCTGATGAACTGGGTAGGCAGAAAGCGGATAATTTAACTAAAACAGGAGCGAGAGTAATCGCTTCACCCAATCCAGGTTGTTCGCTACAGATTCAAAAGCATCTCGATTTACAGGCTTCCTCGGTTAAGCTACTGCATCCAATTGAGTTACTGGATCGTTCGATTCGGGGAGAGAAGCTTTGATAAATTAAGATGTCCCAATATTAATTGAAACGGCCATAACTTAAAGAGTTTTGAGCAGCTTATTGGCTTTACGCTCCAAATGCTGATGGCGTCTATAGTGGAATTTCGGGCTACTGCGAATATTAGCAATCATTTTTTCTAAATGTTGTCTTGCTATTTCTTTTTCGTCCTCTTCTATTTCCAGCTTAGCTAGAAGTAGATATGCCTCTGGCTTATTCCAAATCTGTAAATTTTCTTCCAAAAGCGATCGCGCCGCCGCTTTTTCCTCTAACTCTAGCAATACTTTGATATGCAGCAAGGCAGCAGCACCGTATTCGTAGTCTGGCTTCAATTTGAGGATCTGAACTAAATATGTCCTTGCATCGGTAAAATTATCCTTTTCATAAGCAATATGTACCATTCCCCATAGCGCTTTAAGATGATTGGGTTCCTGTTCTAGGGCCTGTAAATAAGCTTCCTTTGCCTTATCAAATAATCTTAATTCTTGTCTGATATCGCCCAACATAACCCATTGATGAGCATTGCCAATATTTACCGCTGCCGCTTCTGCATTCCACAATTCATCACGACGTAGACGACGTTGAACATATTTAGCCGCCGGAAAATCTAACTCGGGCAAACGGCGTACCAAAAAGTAAATTATTGCTCCAGGAAAGTTAAATAAAATCAGTACCCAGATCCAGGTGTGTTTCTGTGGATCGTGGGTAACACATTCCCAAATCATCCAAATCCAAAAGCAGGTTGGCAGCAGATAGATAAACTGTGACATCGAAATATTTGAGCTCGACTAGATAACAAATATCAATCAAAGAGAATGACATATCTAGTAAATGTTAGTTAGAGATTTGCCGATTGTTTGTGTTGTCGATCTAGAAAAAAGCTTGAAGTAAAGTTCGATCGCGATCGCAGACTGACTAGCTAAGATAATTGATAATCTAGTAGTTGCCAAATGATATATTTTTTCCTATAAATCGAGTTTTATGAGTACTCCAGAAGATAAACAGCGAGAATTTGAGCTGCGTGAAGCCGAACTACAGGCAAAAGAGCGCGAGTTAAGACTGAGAGAATTAGAAACAGAAATTTATCAGGAACAGAAAAGCAGCAAATCAGAAGTAGATGATTTTGAGCCGCCTTTATATAAAACGAGCAAGCATAATCCGAGTGAAAGTTCGCTACAAAGATTCAGCCGCAAGGTGATTAAGTTTGCCAAGTTCGGTGGCTTTGTCATTGGTGGCATTGTTGTAATTAGAGTCGGCTTTTTAATCGGGATGTGGATTACCTATCTAATTATGGCGGGAATCATCGCCGGAATTGGCTACCAAATATTTCTCAAAGAAGATAAATAATTACTGATTACTTGCACTAAAGTATTCCCTTCGCTCACGAAGCTTATCCTTTAGAATTGTTTACTGTTTACCAGTAATCTTTTTTTCTGTTAGCTGTAACTGGGGTTTGATCGCCAATGGCTGCTGTTTGAGCAAGGTTAACTCTCGGATAATTTCTTGCTGCTGCTGTTGAATTAGATCTAGGCGTGTCACAATCTCCTGTAGCTTTACCGCATCACTGGTCACTTCATAGTTAGTTATGGTGGTTTTGCTGGAGATAGTTTTGGATTTTGGCGACCAACCAAATAAAAATTTGAGCATAGTCCAAGGCGATCGCAAAATGGCCAACCAGATACGATCTATGGTGCTGGCGATCGTTTTATACAGGGTTAATACGAGTCTAATAATAAGAACGACGGCAATCAAACCAGTTATTAGGGCAATTATCGGATGACCAAATAACCAGGCAATCTTAGGGTGATAAGCCAACCAGGTAGCAGTGTGAGCCTCGACTGTATCGCTAAGGCTACGCATTAAATAGTTATCTATGCCAGAAGCGCGCTCTGTCGCCTCTGAGAACCAAGACGGGGCTTTTGTGCCCACAGGATTCAATTTATCCGTTAGATTATCTGATAACACTACTAAGGGTTAATACTCTACTCTAGCTAAAATAACTTTGGAAGAGTCAAAATACACTTTAGACTAGCCTTACACTCTACAAAAGCTGTCTGTGTGAATGAATGGGCGATACTGGATTTGAACCAGTGGCGTCCTGCTTGTAAGGCAGGCGCTCTACCGCTGAGCTAATCGCCCCCATGTACTTAATTTGGCACTTGGTTAGTATAGCAAGCTTTGGGTTTTTTGTGCAAATAGCTCAAAAGTTGTTGGAGCAAGAGGCTGAAACAGTCTTTATATATACGCTGGCGAGATAACCTTCTCTCGATTATTTTCATCTCAATTGTGCAATAGTTTTGAAATTAAATCGATTGTTCGATCTCACTCCCTCAAAGATTGGCGAGGTCAACCTGGTTGATGGTTTCATTCTGCTGTACTTTACATCAGCCAAGGAAAAAGTTAAAACGACTACTGAGATCGAAAACCAACCAATTTAGTCTATAGCGCCGCATCTAATGCCAAGTACTTCTCTGCTCAATAGTCTCAGCGAACAAATAGATCGAGTAGTCATCGGTCAGGGAGATTTAGTCAAACAATTTCTGATTGCTTTATTGACTGGCGGTCACGTCATTATTGAGGGAGTACCTGGTACGGGAAAAACCTTATTGGTAAAAGTGTTATCTAAGCTAATTAAAGCGGATTTTCATCGTATTCAGCTGACTCCCGATGTTTTACCTTCAGATATCTTGGGAACAAATATTTTCGATCTCAACAGCCGCGATTTTATTTTGAAAAAAGGACCGGTGTTTACCGAAATTCTGTTAGCGGACGAAATTAATCGGACTCCCCCAAAAACTCAAGCCGCATTACTCGAAGCAATGGAAGAGCAGCAGGTAACCTTGGATGGTGAGACAATGTTGCTACCGCCGCTATTTTGGGTTATCGCCACGCAAAACTCATTGGAATTTGAAGGAACCTACCCCTTACCAGAAGCACAGCTCGATCGCTTTTTGTTTAAGCTAATTGTGGACTATCCTGCCCGAGAAGCATCAAAGCAGATGTTAGTTAACGCTAGACAAGGATTTCGAGCCAAAAAAGCCGATTTAGATCGTTTAGAAGCGATCGCCACGGTAGAAGATATTTTAGCCCTCCGACAGCAGGTACAGACGATTCAGGTAGAAGACAATATTCTCGATTATCTACTCGATTTAGTCGAACGTACTCGCCAGCATCCAGATTTGCTGTTAGGGGCATCACCACGATCTACTGTAGCTTGGTTGAATGCGACCAAAGCCAGCGCCTGTTTGGCGGGAAGGGACTATGTTACTCCCGATGATGTTAAGGAGGTTGCTACGCCCCTGCTACGTCACCGTCTACTGCTCAAGCCAGAAGCACAGTTGGACAATTTACAGATAGATGAGACGATCTCCTCGATTCTCCAGCAAGTATCCGTACCGAGATAACAATCCCTGACTGATTATTTTTTTTTCTTCTCCAGTATGATTCCTTCTCAACGGTGTTATGTTTTGTTGGCTGCTGGTGGCATTGGTGCCGCCTGTTTAGATCTGCTGTTTACCCGTCAGATTAGCTTAAATTTTCTGCGGGTTTATAACTTTGTCTTATTAGTAACGGTAATTATTGATGCATCCCAGGTCAAGAATAATGCTCTCAAAGTCGAGCGGGTCGAAATTCCTAAACTATCAGTCGGGAGAGACAATCCGATTGAATTTAAATTGGTTGCGGGGGCGGAGAGGGCGATCGCCAAAATTCGCGATGCTTATCCCACTGAATTTAGGGTGGATAAAAATACTTTAGAAGTTGATTTACCAGCCCATGGCATCAGCGAACAGGCTTATATCGTTCATCCCGATTGCCGGGGGGAATATGAGTGGGGCAACATTCAGATTCGTCAGCTGGGTCAGCTGGGTTTAGCCTGGCGAGATTGGAAAATAGCGGGGCGACAGAAGGTCAAGGTTTGCCCGGACTTGATTGGTCTCAAAGAGCTAGCGGTGCGTCTGAGTATTGAAAATAGTGGGGCAATGCGTCAGGCGAGAAGGATGGGTAACGGCACAGAATTTGCCGAACTACGGGAATACCGTGTAGGAGAAGATATTCGCTTGATTGATTGGAAAGCGACAGCGCGGCGCGATCGCCCTGTTGTCCGGGTGCTAGAACCAGAACAGGAACAGACCTTATTTATTTTACTTGATCGCGGGCGGTTGATGACTGCTAAGGTTGGGAGCTTAAAACGGTTTGACTATGGTTTAAATGCAACTTTATCTCTGGCTATGGCAGGCTTGAGCCGTGGGGATAAAGTCGGAGTAGCGGTATTTGATCGCGATATCAATACCTGGATTCCGCCAGAAAGGGGCAGTCATCATCTATCTAAGCTGGTCGATCGCCTGACACCAATTCAACCTGTATTATTAGAACCCGACTACCTGGGTGCCGTTACTAAGGTTATTACTCAACAAACACGTCGCGCCCTAGTGGTGGTAATTACCGATTTGGTAGACGTTACTGCTTCAAGCGAATTACTCAGCGCCATGATGCGCCTATCCCCCCGTTACTTGCCCTTCTGCGTCACTCTCAACGATCCTTTAGTCGAGCAGATTGCCCACGAGCGGACTCACGATCTACAAGATAGCTATGCTCGCGCCGTCGCTTTAGATTTGTTAGCCCAACGCCAACTAGCCTTTGCCCAACTGCGACAAAAAGGAGTCTTAGTCTTAGATGCCCCCTGCGATCGCATTACGGAGGAGTTAGTTGATCGCTATCTTCAGTTAAAAGCCCGTAATTTATTGTGATTGTAGATTTGAAGCTGAATAATTTTCATTGATTTTCTCAACACGGACGGCTGGAAGATATACCCAGGTTTCATTCAATTAGTTCATTAGTTAATTTCAACGACCTGCTGCATATATTTACCCCATAGACTAGCTGCCTGATAGCTACTGCCGTTGGTGGGGGAATTATCATCATTACCCAACCAAACCCCCGTAACCAAGTCTTCGTCGGGAACATAGCCAATAAACCAGAGATCGACATTTTTATCCGTCGTACCGGTTTTGCCGGCTTCACTTCGGTCAATAAAGGCAGCTTTACCCGTGCCTTCTGCCACCGCTAACCGCAGCATCTCCGTTAGCTCATCGGTAATATCTGGTGCGATCGCATCCCGGGCAGTTGCTTCATCATAATCAAAATTATAGATTACCCGACAGGTCTGGCGATCGCCTGGTTTTTTACAGTCGCTACCATCAAAGACTCGATTAATTGCGTGGGGTTTGTTCCAATAGCCGTCATTGGCGATCGTGGCATAAGCACCGGTCATTTCTAGTACGGTGGCTTCGCTTTGCCCAATAACCAGACCAGGAGCATCGATGAGAGAAGAATCGACTCCCATACGTTGAGCCACTTCCATAACTTTTTTCAAGCCTACTTGTTCGGCTACTCTTAGGGCGGTAACGTTCTCAGATTTAATTAGCCCTTCATACATGTCGATATCTCCCGTACTGCGCTCACAGCCCCGATATTGCTGCCCTCTCCAGGTCATAGGTGCACAGGAATATTTCGTGTCGGGATCTAAACCTTCCTCTAGCGCCGCTGCATAGGCAAAAACTTTAAAGGTAGAACCGGGCTGTCTTTGTGCCTGGACTACGCGATTAAATTGGCTATTACCATAGTTTACGCCCCCAACCAAAGCCAAGATGTTGCCATTTTTCCGATCTAAGGTCACGATCGCTCCCTGAGAAAAACCCAAACGAGCGCCATCATTAGCAATAGAAGATTCCAAAGATTTTTCTGCCTGCTGCTGCATGACCGGATTGAGGGCGGTTTCCACAATAAAGTTCCCTTCTCTGGCTACGTCTATACCCAACAATTCCTGTAGCTCATCGACGACATAGCTATAGAAATAGGGAGCAACGGCACTCGAAAAACTTTCCCGGGCGCTGGGACTGACTACAATGCGCGATCGCCTTGCCCGGTTGGCGTCTTCTTGATCAACCATGCCGAGTTTGAGCATGCGATCGATGATGCGGTTGCGCAATCCAATTGCCGTATCGTAATCTTTGACTGGATTATAGGCGTTAGGAGCGGGTAAAATGGCTACTAGAGTTGCAGCTTCTGAGAGGTTTAAATCCGCTGCTGATTTCTCAAAGTAAAACTGGGCGGCATCTTCAAAACCATAGCTAACAATGCCCAGATAAACTTTATTGAGATAGGTTTTAAGAATAAAGTCTTTGCTATAAAAGGTTTCTAGCTTCAGAGCGACGATCGCCTCGCGTATTTTTCGTCCGGCGGTATTTTGTCTGCCCACTTCCGGAAATAAGCTCCGAGCGAGCTGTTGGGTTAAAGTACTGGCACCCTGGCGGGTTTCGGAAGATAAATTTATAAATATAGCTCTGGTTACTCCAATGGGATCGACCCCAAAATGCCAATAGAAGCGGCTGTCTTCTGAAGCAATGACGGCATCGGGTAGATATTTAGAAAAGCTAGAGAGTTTTTTTAATTCGTGATGGGTATTGTTGGTGGCGGTAGGATTGATGGGAGTTTCGCCATCCTGAGCATAGACCACAATCGGCAGAGTCGATTCTCTTGGGAGGGGGTATACCGGAACCTTAAGCCATTCAATACTTAATAACAGTAATAATAACCCCAGCATGCCAGCCAAAGCATATAGAGCATAGCGAACCACATGTAACCACAATGGTGGCGGATTAAAATACTGGATTGTTACTCCCGCAGCCAATTCTGGCGGACCCAGAGTAAAGCTTTCCCCATGGTAGAGAGATAGATTTTTTAAACGGCGTTTGCCGCGATAGATGCCGTTGGTAGATTTTTCGTCTTGAACGATAAAGGAACGGGGTTTTTTGCGATTGCGCTTGAGAATTAGATGTGTTTGACTGACAACGGGGTTCCGCACACAGATATCGCAGCGGGAACTTCGTCCGAGAGTATAGCGATCGCCCACTAGCGGATATTTTTCTGACTTACCCCCGGCCTGTTTGATTCTAATTTCTGGGGTGGGTTTACCAGATTGGAAATTGCTCGAATTAAAGTTAACCTTTGACTGAATTTTCTGTACTGCTTGGGTAACGGCTTTACTAAGGGGCGATTTAGAGTTGTCACCTTGAGGAGGTTTACTAGTCATTGATTGGTCTCACTTCTAGAACACCAAGATGGTAAATTATCCTATTGTAAGAAATTCCATCCCAGGTTGATTTTGCCAGTAAATCTTTTATTTGTCTGTTCTAAAAATGGCGTTGGTTACGAAGTAATGTCGCACAATGGGGTGCTTACTATAGCTCTAAGCTTTAAGCCTTAAGCTATAAGCATTTTAATAGGCATGTCTTTACCGAATAAAGCTCTTTTTGCTAATTAACGGCGAGGCACTTCTTGGTAGATCGGCACTCAAAGCTTCTTGAGAGAGTATTTCTGGTGCAGGGGTATTTTCTCGATTACCCCCAGGGGCAAAAATCATCTCGCCGCTGGTGTAGCTACTGCCAAAAGTAACTGCGAGGCTGGATACCTGATTGATAGCGGAAAGCAAATCTCTTTCCTGCAACGAAGATAGGGGATGAATAAAGGTAGAGACTACCAGACCATCGGCGATCGCATATCGGGCATCGAGAGTCGTATGAAAATTAGCCAGCATCATTCTTTGCATCTGTTCTGCGGTTAACTCGGCGGCGTTGGTTACCGGGGCAAAAATTCGCATGCGATTGGCGTTGGGATCGGCGAGAACCACCAGAGAAATACCGTTAAGAGAAAATCGCCACTGTCCGGGTTGGGCAGCAACATTGCCTACCTGCTCCTGTAAAATAGCGTCCAGACGATTAATGTTCATGGGCTGTAGCTCTAATTCTGCCGGTGCTGATTGTGCCTGAGCGGAAGATAAGGTCCGATGGTGATCGCCAACAACCATACCAAACGTCATCGTTAAACCAAGCAATAGCATTCCCAATTTCCGTTTCATAAATCAATCATCTAGTTATCTCATTAGCTTTATTATTCAAGCTATGGCTGAGAGTAAGCTGAGCTAATCTTAAAGATAAACTTTGCTGGTGCGAAAATGCATTTAAATACTTTATCCATGAAACTTAGGATATAGCATCGCTTTGACAACGGACTTGCCGATAATATGCTGTTTAATAATAATGTCAACTTCATCGGGATGGACCTGAGAATACCAAGTTTTATCGGCATCAATGACCACCATCGCGCCGTTGCCGCACTGTCCCAAACAAGGAACAGACATTAGCTCTACCTGAGGCGGTAGCTTTTGCTTAAAGTTTTGCCATACTTGTTCTGCCTGATATTTACGACAGCTTCTGCCGCGACAAACTACAACTTTTTCTGTTGTCGATACTCGATTTTGGTTAATCTCTTCAACTGCTGGAAGCTTTATTTCTGAGGCCATAGCTACATAATTAAAATAAATATAATTTTGTGTTTGGTTACAATGTGCCCTGCTTAAAATAGAGCGACTCAAAAAATTATTGTGGTCAACAACGCTAATAGAAAAAGACTCTTTAGCTAGGCTTGCTTTGGAAACGGCTTTGATTTGAGAGTTTTGTTTCAAGTTTAATTTATGCTGCTAAATATTAACTTTTGGAAATCACTATCACACCTACCAAAAAATGGATGCTAGCTTAATCGTTAATAGGACTTGGATTTTAGTTTATCTCTGCAAAACACGGCAAAATCTCTTCTAAATCCGACTCGTAACTTAATTCAACTTATTAAAGGAAATAGCAAGTGGTTACAATTCCCCATCAATCTACTCCCACCGCTCACGAGCATCACCACCACCACGAACACGAACATAGCGAAAGCAATCGCGTAGCTGTCTTGCTAATGGGCTATGGCGAAGTAGAAAGTTACGAAGACTTTGCTAATTATAACGAACAGGCTCTCAATCTTTTGACGGCTAAGTTTGCCCCCGTGCCGACCTGGATTTATCCGGCGATCGCTAAATTACTGGCAATATTCGATTTACACGAATGGAGTCATCAGCACGACAACTTTATTTCTCCCCACAACGCGATTTTTGAAGAACAAAGGGCGGGAATTGAACGAGAGCTCAAACAAACTTGGGGCGATAAGGTATCCGTTTTTAAAGCCTTTAACTTCTGTGCGCCTCATCTACCGGAACAGGTATTAGCAGAGATTAAAAATCAGGGATTTGAAAAAATCTTGATTTATCCTTTGCTGGTAGTCGATTCTATCTTTACTAGCGGCATTGCAGTAGAACAAGTCAACAAGGCTCTAGCTCAAGATGCTCACGGCGACTCTCACTGGTTAAAGAGTACTCGCTATATTCCTTCCTTTTTTAATAAGCCAGACTATATTAATCTGATGGCGCAGATGGTGGAGGAAAAAATTGAGCAGGAATTGGCTCAAGGACACCTAGCTTCGCAAATCGGGATTGTGCTCATGAACCATGGCTGTCCCCACAAAGCAAAGGGTTTTACTTCGGGAATTGACGAAAGTCAATCGATGTATGAATTAGTCAGAGAGAAGCTAATTGCTAAATACCCACTCATCTCTGTTGGCTGGCTCAACCACGATACTCCTTTGATTGAATGGACACAACCGAACACCAAGCTAGCGGCACAAAACTTAATTGATTTGGGTGCTACCTCGATTATCATGATGCCTATTGGCTTTGCCACCGAAAATCATGAAACGTTGTTAGACGTGGATCATATTATCCATAGTCTGCAACATAAAAACTCCGACGTTACTTTTGTGCAGATGCCCTGTGTCAATAGCCGTCATGAATTTATGCACATGGCGGCGGAGTGGGCAAACCCGCAAATTGAAGCGCTGTTGGCAGAATCGGGTAATACGGTCAATCCTCAGTTAGCTAAAGCTCAGGCAACCCATCATCATCACCATCATTAAACGGAACTTTTATAGTTGAGTTTAAGATAGGTAATTGAACCTAGAGGCGGATAGTAGTCGAGATAATTACAGGACTGCTATCTGCTTTTTGCTATGGTTTATCAATCCAAGTCAAAACCACAAATAGCGACCGCATTTACGCTCAATCATCGTGCTTCTATAAGAGTTTCAAGTATATAGCTGTTTTCAACCAAAATTATGGGCATTAAGTTTATGTAAGAACGACTACATAAAACAAAAGAAGGCGATCGATTAAATCACCTCCTTAATTTCCAAATTAAATTTCTAGCTAGCTTTACTTAAGCAAATGAGAAACTATCGCTGGTTAAAGCAGCAGCATCAACATTAGCCAGAGTAATAGAGTTATTATCACCGAGGTCGATGAAGGCATCGCTACCGACTTGAGTCGTCGCCCCCAAAGCTAGATCGACATTCCCTCCAAAATAAGTACCGAGATCGAGAACATCTTGATTCGTTTGGAAATCGGTAATTGTATCTTGTCCCGAACCAAGGTCGAAACTGTAAACGTTCGTACCGCTACCGCCAGTCAGAACATCGTTACCGCCGCCACCAGTAATATTTAAATTGTCGCGACTATTGTTGATTAGAGTGTCATTACCTTCACCTAAAATTACCGCGCCTTCTATATTGCCTCGGCGATTGTTAGTAACGCTAATATCGCCAAAAGCGCCGCTAGCGTCGATCGCAATTCCGTTACCACCACGAATAGTACCTTGGTTATTAATTTCGCCGTTAAAAGTAATATTATCTTCAATTAAAATACCTGCATCTTGCTCTGAGGCAATTACACCTCGTCTCTCATTAGTGATGTTGCCAGTGAAGGTAGCGCCTGCTAAACCCGAACCGACGAATAATCTGACCCCAGCGGGAACGTTTTCGCTACCACGACCCTGAATTGTCCCGTTGTTGACCAAATCGACCGAAGTTTCTAAGTCATCGCCGCTACCGACTTGAATTGAGACACCGCTACCGTTGTTGCCCTGTCCCGCATCAATGATGCCTCGACGCTGATTGGCGATCGCAATATTGTCTCCAGTACCGTCTACATACAGAGTGCCGTTACGTTGATCGTCAGTACCGACTACCGAACCGCGATTGTTAAAGCGAACGTTGTCGCCATCAAGGTTCACGACACGACTACCTGAAGTAATTTCGCCTCTTCTTTCGTTAAAAATTTCTAACTCATGGGATGCATTGCCAACGTAAAGACCATTGCGAGGGCCGGAAATTGAACCAGAGTTGCGAATCTGACCTTCATAAGCCACTCCGTCTTCGACCACAACACCGCCTAAGAAGCCGACGTTAACTTCTGCCGAAATCGTGCCACGATTTTCTAAGGTACCCGTAACCGTTGCCTCTTCGGTACCAGAGCCATTAAAATAGCGTACGCCGCTGGAACCGTTAGCCGCTAAACGACCTTCTCCTGGAGCAAATTCTGCCTGTCCGCGACCGGCAATTGTGCCCCGGTTAGTAATGTTAAGGCTATCGCTAGTTAAGTCACCTTCGGCACCAACCTGCACTGATACGCCATCGCCGACATTACCTGCACCAGCGTCTATCGTACCTCGACGGGAATTATCTAAATTGAAATTGTCAATGGTACCGTCAACATAAAATGTCCCATTACGCTGATTACCCGTACCCAGAATGTTGCCCCGGTTTCTTACGGTAATATTATCGCCATCGGTAATATCTACAGCACGACTATCAGAACTAATGGTGTCGTTTCTACCGTTCCTGAGACTAAAATTATTGCCGGAAGAGCTAATGCCGTTTAAGGCACCAGAAATTTCTCCTCGATTGCGAATCTCTACGTTATTACCTGAAGCTAGGACAGCGCTATTTCCCTGATCAGGAGCAGAGATACTGCCGTTACGACCTACATCTAATCTTGCGTTGTCGCCAATAATATCTACGGCTGGCTGACCTATAGGGGCTACAGTCGATTCTCTAATGTTTAATCTTTGTCCGTTGTTTACTTGTTGTGTATTGCTCATAATTTTTGGCTGAAAATTTTATTGTTTAATTCTGTAGATAACCAACTCGATGAAGAACAAGATAAATTGTGTTCCCAAGATTATTGATGAGTCGCATATAAGATAAACTTGGCTTTTTTATCAGCTAATTCTCAGCCTTTGCTGTTTTTCGTCACTAGATGGTCTTATTTAAGCTTTTTAATTGAATTAAAGTCCCAAGCAGTCTAATTGCTCGGGACTTCGACGAATAATTGGCTATTAATTAGAAATTTGCTTGAAACTGGGTGAATCTAAGCTGTCAGAAAGTTATCGGCAGTTAAACTATCCGCAGCAAAGTTTTCGAGGATAACATTAGTTCCATTGCCCAAATCAATAAAGGTGTTGTCGCCATCTTGAACCGCAGCACCTAAAGCTGAATTAGCATCGCTAAAGGAATTACCCACATCTAACGTATCGATACTCTCAAAATCGGTAATAGTATCTGTACCAGAATCGCTACCAAAGCTGAAAATATCTGCACCACCGCCACCGGTTAGGGTATCGTTGCCAAAACCACCAACTAGTAGATCATCACCACCAGAAGTAACTGCAACCTGTTCGATTTCAATTCGCAGCAGTATGTCATCGTCAGCCGTAAAGTCGCCAACTAAAGGATCGATTACTGCCCCTGGAGCCGTAGTTCCTCCCAAAATATTAACTGGTGCAGCGTCGGGGTTACCCACCGAACCATTGAAACCAGGATGAGGTGCTACCACACCATTTTCATCGACACCGGTGTCTCTAGCGGTTTGGTTAATAAATGCGGCATCTTCTTCGGTATTAACCTCTGTGCCCGCATCTAAGATATCGCTACCTCGTCTTTCAATTACTAACGGTCCGATAAAGTTACCTTCTTCGTCAAAGATAGGATCGGCTAGAGCATCATCGGGGACGGCAAAAAAGGCATCGTTGGAAGGAAGAACCATAGTTCCCCAGGTAAAGAAACCTTGTCCAACCTGACTAGAATCTACGTCTAGAGTAAATGATGCACTTTCGCCCGGATCGAAAGGACCTGGCGCACCAGCCAATGCGGGAATGGTGGCATCAATACCGTTTTCGCCAACCTGAGCATTAAATTCTGCCGCAATTCCTTCTACCGAACCATCTTCCGCAATACGTTCTAAGCCAGTACTAGCGGATTCTCCTTCGGTAAATAGATCGAAGTTCTCTCCATCATGGAAGCCAAACCAGACGGGAGTAAAGAAAGTTCCGCCTTCAGCCGCAGTATTAGTTATGGTCACTCTGATTGCCGAACCAGAACCAATCTCATCTCCGGTAATGACGTCATCACCAGCGCCACCGCTAAGAGTATCGTCACCTTCATTACCCGCGAGCAAGTTGCCGTTGTCGTCGCCAACCAAAATATCGTCGTTAGTAGAACCAGTCAGATTTTCAATTTCTTCAAACCGGTCTTGAACAACGTTGTTATTGATAACGTATAGAGCATTTCCCGTTTCTATATTGGCAGTAAGACCAGCGCCAATATCCTGAAAATCTAAGGTATCTACGCCTTCTCCACCAAAGCTGACATCGCTGCCACCACCAGGACGAAGAGTATCATCACCGGCTCCACCTTGAAGGTTATCACCACCGGCGTTACCTACTAGTAAGTCGTCGCCATCGGCTCCAGACAGAAGATTACCATTGCTATCTCCAAACAGCTGATCATTTTGACGAGAACCGTCTAAGTTTTCAAAACTAGTGAAGTTTTCAAATACGGTGTTTTCGTTAGGCTGATAAGAAGCGCTACCGCTTGCCAAACTAGCAATCACTGGAGCGCCAATCGTGGCAAAGGATTGAGTATCGTTACCTTCTCCTCCATCCAGGGTATCAGTACCGCCGCCACCGTCGATAGTATCGTTGCCGTCTAACCCTTGCAGAAAATTACCGCTGCTATCGCCTGTAATTGAATCGGCATCATTAGAACCAACAACATCAACAATATCTGGTAGATCGAAGTTTTCGACAACGGCTTCGATTCCATCTGCACCGGCATCGGTAAAGACATCAACGACAACTGGCCCGTTAGCACCGGCAGGAGCATTGTGTAGATGAATTGGGCTGAGAGTGCCATTGCCAATGTTTACCGGTAATAAATCGGCTTGATTTAGTCCGGTTAATGAGATGTCAACACTGTAATCAATTGAACCATCTTCTGCTACGGTAAAAACTGTGGTTGCGGTACCCGAGGCATCAGTATCAACTGGTTGGGGTTGAACCTCTTGCTCTCCACTCAAACCATTAGTAAAGACAACTTCTCCTACACCATTAGCATCGCGGTTGTCTTCGACTAATTCTAGCTGACCTCGTACTTCTCCTCCTGCAAAATCATTGGAGTGAAAATTGTAGTAAAGATTCCCTGCTACAGCTTCGGCTAAAATTTCCTCACCCGCAATTCCTGAGTTGGGATTGACAAGGTCTAAACTCTCAACGGTCGCATCAAACCCCGTTTCCCTTACTGCAATATCTTCTGCCAGGTTAACGTTAACGTTGACATCAAGGTCGTCAAATCTTGCCGTGTTGTTATCGCTCATTTTCTCTATTATTGTCAGTTTTTTAGTTAGATAGTATTCCAACTCGGTAACCAAATCGACTATGTAAAAATACTTAATCGATGAAATTAATTAAACACTAAAAAGCAGAAAAATAAAGTTTAAAAATTATAATTTGCCGACTTAAACAAAAGAGATTTTGAAGCTAAAACATTAAGAAATTACTAAGAAATGCTTAATTAGTGTTTTTAATAGCTGATTTGGTAATGATAAAAGTAGCTAAAAAATATTATGAGTTTTGAGATTCATTAGTAATATAATTACGTATTTATAAATTGAAAAAATAAAAAAAGTCAAATTTAGTAGTCAGTTATAATATTTTTTCGAGTATTTAGTAATTGATTTAACCGTAGGGTTGTGACTATAAATTATTTCTATGGCTACAATTGTTCTTTGTCTGACTAAATTTTGGCGATCGCCAAAATCATTACCTAAATTTAGACGACTGATCCATGACTAAGATACGGAGTTTGCGATCAAGAGCTCGCGAGGGAAATCTCGATTTGGTAAAACTTAATATAAGTTGCTCGGGGTTTACACAAGACCGATAAATCTGGGGCAAAATAGAAAATGGCTGTAATCTAAATACATATTGTTGTAGATACTTAAAATAGTTGTTCCCGACTAGAAATAAACCCAAATGTCTAGCGATCGAAGATTCAAGTTTCATCATTAGTACTTGTCTTCGTAGAGTCGTTTCGCTTATCCCTAACCCATTTCAAAATAGTCGTGTGATGGATTTCCGTGACCCGTTCTATTTCTCGCAGGCTCATTCCGTTTAGATGCATCTTCAAACATAGCTGCTTGACTTCTGATGAATATCTTCTTGGAGATGGAAATTCAACAAACTGACGACTACATTCTCGGCATTGATAACATTGTTTCCCGCGACGACGACCGTTTTTACGGATATTTAATGAATTACATTGGGGGCACCTAGCTGTTTCTGATTCTATATTTTTCATTGCTCATCAAATCGATAGTTGTTGCGAGATCGCTGGAGAGCGATTGCCGCTATGTAAGCTTGTTTTTGAGCAATAGAAACCAACTCTGATTCCAGTAACGTTCGTTTCAAACCTAATTTGTGGGGATGTTTTCTTGCCATACCGCTCAATCATGAGCTGCTTAGCCAAGTTGTGATTGAGAAAAAAATAATAAAAAATTCGCTAATTTCTCATCTTATTTTCATCTTGAAACAATTGCATTTTGAACTAGATAAGAGAGAGGGACACATTGGTAATTATGCGTCCCTACATATACCGTTAATTTAGTTTGGTAACTATCGCTTGATTAAAAGGAGAAATTATCTGCACTCAAATCACCGATAGCCACATCGTTCAAAGTAATCGAGTTATCGTTGCCCAAGTCAATTAAGGCATCACTGCCGACCTGAGTTGCCGAACCCAAAACATCACTGGTGCTATCGAAGTAGGCACCGAGGTCGAGAACGTCTTGACTTGTTTGAAAATCGGTGATTGTATCCTGTCCCGAACCTAGTTCGAAACTGTAGATATTAAGACCACTACCACCGGTGAGAAGATCGTCCCCAGCACCACCGGTAATATTGAGGTCATCAGAGCTTCTATTAAGCAAAGTATCGTTACCATCGCCCAGAATTACGTCTCCTTCGAGAGTACCCTGATTAAACAACTCGACACTGCCAGTTGCGCCAGTCGCATCGATTGCGATTCCGTTACCGCCGCTAATCGTACCTCGGTTATTAATTTCGCCGTTAAAGTTAATATCTTCTTCGATTAATAAGCCAGTACTTTCTTCTGAAGCAATTACCCCAAAGTTGCCGTTGGTAATATCGCCCGTAAAGCTTGATGCTTCCAGACCAGAACCGACAAATAAGCGTAACCCTACAGGAACATTATCGGTACCGCGACCTTGAATCGTACCGTTGTTGACAATATCAACTGAGGTTTCTAGGTCATCGCCACTACCTACTTGAATGGAAACACCGCTACCGTTGTTGCCTTCTCCCGCATCAATGATGGCGTTTTGTCTGTTGTCGAGCGAGATATTATCTCCGGTACCATCGACATAAAGTGTCCCGTTACGTTGGTCGCCAGTACCAAGAATTGTGCCCTGGTTTTGAAAGCTAACATTATCACCATCGAGGTTGACGACTCGGCTACCAGATTCAATGCGACCCTGCACTTCGTTGAAAATTTCTAAATCATGTTCGGCATCGCCGATGTAAAGACCATTACGAGGACCGAAAATAGAACCAGAGTTGCGGATTTGTCCTTCATAAGCCACCCCATCTTCGACGACGACACCACCCAAGAAACCGACGTTAACCTCAGAAGAGATTGTACCAGTGTTATTCAACGTACCCGTCACTGTAGCCTCATCAGCACCCGAACCATTAAAGTAGCGGACTCCGCTAGAGCCGTTAGCCGCCAGGCGACCTTCTCCGGGGGCAAATTCTGCCTGACCACGACCGGCAATTGTGCCACGATTATTAATATTGATACTTTCGTTAATCAAATCTCCCGCTGCGCCGACCTGTACCGATAAACCGTCACCAATATTACCGGCTCCAGCGTCAATGCTGCCGCTACTTTCGTTGCTAAGGTTTAAATTATCGACAGTGCCGTCAATATAAAAAGTACCGTTACGTTGATTGCCCGTACCCAAAATACTGCCGTCGTTGGTCACAGTTAAGTTGTTACCATCGCTAATATCAACTGCGCGACTGTCGGAACTAATTACTCCGCCATTACGATTTCTTAGAGCGAAGTTGTTGCCAGTAGAACTAACGCCATTAAAAGCTCCTGATATTTCACCGTTACTAGAGACCTCAATGTTATTGCCCGAAGCAAGAACTGCTGTATTACCCGCATCATCAGCGTTAATTGCTCCACCAAAGTTGACATTAACTCTAGTGTTATCACCAATTGCTTCAACTGCTGGCTGACCGATAGGTGCAACTAAGATATCGTTGACCTGAATATTTTGTCCGTTTTGTAGTTGAATGTTGTCCATGATTAAGATTGTTCGGTGTGTTTTGTGTAGTTGATTTACATCATGGATTTTTCAGGCGAAGTTCCCTTGAGAAAAAAGCAAAAATAATCTTAGTGGTTTCTCAGAATATTCTCAGGTGCAAAGTAAGCGCTCGAACTCTCTCTGTTAAATAAAGTTTTGTAACTGTAGTTGTTAAGCAGTATTGCAACTTTGGTCTTTTAACGCGATCGCACGAAAATAAGCTAAAACATCGTGATAATATCCTTTTCAGAGCAAATTAAAGAACACTATAAGTATCCATAGCTGGATAATAAAATTTGCCATCAGACAAGAGTAGAGCTTTGAGAGTACATACTCATGTCTTCAGATTTAGCAAGATTAATTTATAGATATATAGGAGAAAAACTTTGGGATTAAGGGTAGCCGTTGTCGGTTCGGGACCAGCAGGGTCATCAGCCGCAGAAGTTTTAGCTAAAGCAGGTATTGAGACTTATTTGTTCGAGCGCAAGCTAGACAACGCCAAGCCTTGTGGTGGCGCAATTCCCCTTTGTATGGTGGATGAGTTCGATTTGCCCCAAAAGATTATTGACCGACAAGTCAAGAAAATGAAGATGATTTCTCCCTCCAACCGAGAAGTCAATATTGGCTCGACACTCAAAAATGGTGAATATATTGGTATGTGCCGCCGCGAAGTCTTAGATGGCTTCTTACGCAACCGTGCAGCGGAACTAGGTGCAAATCTGATTAATGGTACTGTTTATCAGCTAGACCTCCCCGATAGTGATAACGATCCTTATACTCTCCACTACGCCGATCATTCCAGCGGTGCAGTTAAGGGAGAAATGAAAACTCTGAAGGTAGACATGGTGATTGGTGCAGATGGTGCCAACTCCAGAATTGCCAAGGCGATTGATGCAGGGGACTACAACTATGCGATCGCTTTCCAAGAGCGGATTCGCTTGCCCGAAGACAAAATGGCATACTACGAAGACCTAGCAGAAATGTACGTTGGTGACGATGTTTCCACTGATTTCTATGCTTGGGTATTCCCTAAATTCGACCACGTTGCAGTTGGTACGGGAACTATGAAAGTTCACCAAGCCGATATCAAGAAGCTACAGGCTGGCATTCGTAAGCGTGCAGCTAAAAGATTGGAAGGTGGCGAAATTATTAAGGTAGAAGCGCACCCCATTCCCGAACATCCCCGTCCTCGTCCGATTCGTGGCAGAGTGGTCTTAGTTGGCGATGCCTTGGGTACGGTTACTAAATCTTCCGGTGAAGGTATCTACTTTGCCGCTAAGTCTGGTCGCATGTGTGCTGAAACTATTGTCGAACGTTCTCAAAACGGACAAAAAGTTCCCACAGAGAGAGACCTCAAGGACTTCA
>JBCBIN010000003.1:0-27425 GCA_038524555.1 Cyanobacteria bacterium J06623_7
TTAAGCTATAAGCCTCAAGGAAACAACTCAAATCTTCTTGAATTGAATTTCAACATAGTAAAAACCAGATATGCTTTTGAAATTATTGAAAGTTTGTAAACTTAAAAGCTTAGAGCCTAGAGCCTAGAGCTTAGAGCTAAGAACCATTAAATTTTGAACGAAGTTAATTCACACCAAGCGTAAGGTATTTTATTATTCCTGAAAAAGTTACACGGTCTGACTAGCGCTATTGATTTTAGCGATCGCCTCTGCCCAGGTGGGAATAGTATCCGTCTCCCAGGTGTAGGATTGGTTCGAGCCTAACTGAGGAGAGTTTATCATCGCTTTTTGATGTATGCCTGAGTTACGAAAAGCTTTCATGTCTGCTTGACTTCGCCATACGGTCAGAGTTCTTAAGTCTAACCAACGGATTTTAATCGCAATTAAACTGCGAGACTGCCTAGCTTGAAAAATTGAGCCAAAAGACAGCAGGGCAAACATAACGAAAGCCGGGATACTCTTAAGGGTATATTTTGTCGTCGAGACAATCATTTTGTCTGAGGGTACGGTAAATTAAATAATGTAAATAAATCTTAATATTTTATTGAATATGGTGCGTAAAGTTTTCCTGGGATTGTTGTGGCTGGCTTTGACGGTATATGCGATCGCTTCTTCGTTTACCAAAACCCAGCAGGGAGACTTAGAGCTAATTATCAAGATGTCTACGGGAGAGCTAGCAGGAGTTAACCCGATTCTGACCGCTATTTTTTACATCATGGGTCTTTTTCCCGTAGTTTACGGCGCATTTGTGCTGTTTGATAGCAACCAGAAGCTTTCACCCTATTTATTCTGGGGTGCTTCTTTTGGCTTGGGAGCATTTGCACTTCTACCCTATTTAGCCTTACGCCAGAGCAATACTACGTGGAATAAATCTAAAGGCTGGCTTTTGAAGTCCCTCGATTCTCGGTTGATGGCGATCGCTTCTAGCCTCAGTTTGATTGGTTTAATTATTTGGGGTTTAACTCAGGGGGACTGGTCTGAATTTATTACCCAATGGCAGACGAGCCAATTCGTACACGTGATGACAATTGATTTTTGCTGTTTGAGCCTGCTATTTCCCGCTATTTTGGGGGACGATATTCAGCGTCGCGGAGTCCAAGGAGTTTTTAAAGCGATCGCCTATATCCCCTTATTTGGTCCACTAATCTACTGGTGTCTGCGTCCCCAGCTACCGGCAACCGTATCTGCCCGTTCTCTAGTTTGAGTTTAAGCTTTAAACACAAAAATAGCCCTCGCGCTAATTAAGCTGCATGACTCTGAGCCATTTTCTTGATGTCTTCAGGGGAAACACAGCGGCGTTCGGAACAGTATGCCATCAGGCTAACTCCGTTGAGCATTTGAATCGTGCTCACTCTAACGCGAAAATCATCGGTAAGAAACCAGCAGCGCTCCTGCCCCTGATTATTATCGTAGTCGGTGTTAATCGTCAAAATACCGTCTTCGCCAAACCAGTAGCGGCTCACCACGGGCAAACCGTTAACGTATCCTTTATCGCGAATTAACTTGCCGCTACGCCCCGTATCATCATCAGGAACATCAATTAGCACCGCCGCATAGTTGGGATTGGGTTCCTTTTCTTCCAGATTATCCTGCCAGCTAAAGCTACCGCCCCCTCTGGCTTGGGCTGGGTCGATTCCCTGTAGGTCACAAGCCTGCTTAACTCTGGGATCGTCTGGTTGAATTACTTTAACAATCAGATTCGATTCTCCCGATTCATCCGCTACTACATCAAAGTGGTGAACGCTACGCTCGGTATACCATTTACCCTCGCTCTTGCGAAAGAACTCCATCATGTTAGTTGGTACATTCAGACGCATAAAATTACCTCAAAAAAAATTTATTATCTAAAACTTAGTTTAGTACCAAGCAGATTATTTTTATTCTCCTTGTTTGGCTAACTTAACGGCACCCCGAACAGAACCAATAATATAGAGGCAAATCAGGACAAAAGAAATCGCCGCCACCGGTATGTCGTATAGAGTTTGCAAGCCGAGAGGTAGGGACAGCAGTGGATTACCGCCAAAGAACATTGCCGTATTAAGCATGATTAACAAGAGCCTAACTTCAGTCGGACCGAATTTGCCGTAAGAAATCTGAAAAATGCCGTTAACGTAAGTGCGAATATAAACCAGGATTGACATTAGCAGATAACCAATCAGTCCTATACAGGCAATATTAAAAGAAACATAGGGAGACCAACCCAAACCCAGAACAATTAAAACCTCGTTGAAAGAATCGACCGTATGATCGACAAAAAAGCCATATTTGGGTCGTTCGATTTGACGATAGCGAGCTAGAGTGCCGTCTAAACTATCACCAAACCAGTTAATGATAAAGCCCAGACTGGCAAGCCAGAGAAACTCTGGAGCTTGATTTGACAGTACATAGCCGAGCAAAATAGCGATCGCGCCAACAATGCCGACCAGCGTTAAGAGATCTGGAGTGACCCACTCAGGCATACGCGCGGCTAACCACTGTAAACTGGTTTTCTCAAACGAGGCGAGGAGAATATCATTTACTCTAGTATGGGGTTTAATTTTACTCATATTTGTGGGCTAATATTGACTTACGTTTTCTGCTTTAGCAGTTCTGATTATCTGTTCAACGATCGCAACAAGATAGTTTTTTGTACCATAACAATAGACAGCTTTGAATAGATCTAGACCGAGATAATTTATGGCGAGTAACCTTATCAGAAAAAGAATTACGATAACTCCCGAATTAATAGAGATCGTCCCCATCAATTTGACCAACGGTCAAAGATTATCTAAGTAGGTGGGCGAAATAATTTATCAGGCCTTGACAATCAAATTTACTTCCGAGTCCCTAATCCTGACGTGGAGAGGAGCGGAGCTAATCCTTTAGGGTAGTCCCTAATCTCAGAGCAATTCATCTTATATTTAATTACAACCTCATACTTAGCAGTACCGTCGTCTATAACTTGTTTTCCCTAGCCACAAAACCATAATGGCAATCAAAAGAGCTTCCGATTCCGACCGAACTCCCCAGCAGCCTCGTAAGCCCCCCAGCGCCAAAAAACAAAACTACGAAGTCACGTTGCTCTCGCCTAAAGCCCGCACCAACGAAGCCGCTAGCGAGGATAAAATTCGCCCCCAAAAACTCGCCGACTACATCGGGCAAAAGAAGCTCAAGGGCATTTTAAATATGGCGATCGCCGCAGCTAAAGGTAGAGAAGATCCGCTAGACCATCTACTGCTCTATGGGCCTCCCGGCTTAGGAAAAACTACCATGTCGTTAATTTTGGCGGCAGAAATGGGAGTAGACTGCAAAATTACTTCTGCTCCGGCTTTAGAGCGTCCTAGGGACATTACTGGTTTGCTGGTCGGTTTAAAACCAGGAGATATCATTTTTATCGACGAGATTCACCGTCTCAACCGCATGACGGAAGAATTACTCTATCCGGCAATGGAAGATTTTCGCTTAGATGTGACTATTGGAAAAGGACAAACGGCAAAAACCCGCAGCATTCCTCTACCACCCTTTACTCTAGTGGGGGCGACTACTAAGGCGGGGTCGTTATCTTCCCCACTGCGCGATCGCTTTGGCATTATCCAACGACTGCGTTTTTACGAACTCGACGAATTAACCTCTATCGTTAAACGGACGGCAGAAATACTCAATGCCGCAATTACTGAAGATGGGGCGACAGAAATTGCCCGCCGTTCTCGGGGCACCCCCCGGATTGCTAATCGTTTACTGAGACGCGTACGAGACTATGTTCAGGTAGAAAAAGCCGACATGATTAATGAAGAGTTGGCCGCTACTGCCATGAGTCTATTTGATGTAGATGAAGAAGGCTTAGACTGGACAGATAGATTGGTATTAAACACTATTATCGAACAGTTTAACGGTGGCCCGGCTGGTTTAGAAGCGATCGCCGCCGCTACGGGAGAAGACCGCAAAACCATTGAGGAAGTATACGAACCTTACCTATTACAAAATGGCTATCTTAGCCGTACCCATCGGGGTAGAACAGTGACGGCAAAAACCTATCGCCATCTAGGATATGAACCCAAGCAGCCAGAGAACTTACAGACTGAATTATTTTGAAGACGAGCGTGAGATGATGGTGCTGTTGACAACTCCAGGATTGCATTATACCCACGGCAATCGACTTTTATTCAATATCCCAGATTCTAATTGTCCCATCCATACTGCCACTAAAGACGCGATCGCCATCTATGAATACAGTCATAACTCAATTCTCGTGTCCAGTAAAAGTATTTTTTAATTCACCCGTTTCTAGGTTCCAGACTCGGACTGTTCCATCTGCTGCCCCACTGGCAATTTTCTTGTCCCGAATATCTACACCGTAAACCGTAGCTACATTATCTGTAAAATTGTTTTCTAATTCGCCTGTCTCTAAGTTCCAAACTTTAACTGTTCCATCGGCACTACCGCTAACAATTAAATTATCTTCAATCGCTACACTGTTAACCCAATCTTCGTGTCCCGTAGAAATCTTTTCTAACTTACCCGTTACTAAATTCCAGACTCTAGCTTTTTAGTCTAGACCAGAAATGTTGAATGATAAGAAAAAAGACAATAAACAGACAAAAGTAAACGAAAAATAAAACTTACTTTCCTTTAGATTCAACAATAATCACTTTGACAAGCAAGCTTTTGTGGAGAAAATATTATCACCAAGTAAAGCTGTTTGCCGGGTTAAATAGCTTTACTTCAGGAATTAGTGGAGTGTGATATTAGAGTTCTAAAACTCTTCTGCTAACTAAGAGTGTCAGAGGGGAGACTTGAACTCCCGACCCTCGGCTTATGAGTCCGATGCTTATTTATCAGACACATGATTATGGCTAATGTTCACGGCTAGAAATATTCTAGTGAACTAAATTTGAACTAAGTTAAATCATTAAAAAGGTACTTCCTGGGAGTAACTTAATGCGGTGGGGAAAACCGCAGTGTATTTCTAGGTGCAAAAAATTTTTTTACCCCTTGTGGTGGTGGTCTATGGGCAAGGGAAAAATTAGCCTATGGAACAGTATTTATCAGCAGCACAAGTAGCCAAAATAGTTGGGGTTCATTACCGAACTATTGAAAACTGGGCGGCACAAGAACATCTAGAGCGAGATAATGGCAAATATGGCTTGTTGTCGGCTTTTGCCTATCGTATTGAGCAATTGAAAGACGAATTAAATGAAATTAAAGATAACCCTAATCAAGAACTTAAATTCCAGAAATTAAAGCACGAAGTTTTGGAGCGAGAAGCGATCGCCAGAATTAAAACTTTGGAGGCGGATAGATTAGAAGGAAAGTTAGTTGATAGTGAAGAAGTGCTAGAACAATGGAGGGGCGCGATCGCTAAAGTGAAGGCTAAATTTATTAGTCTCCCTGCAAAATTAGCTTTAGAATTATCGGGATTGAATAAGCCAGAAGATATACAGGCTAGGCTTACTCAAGTTATTGATGAGGCGTTGATTGAGTTAGGAACGAGTAACTAGTTGAAGAGATCGCGATCACAAAGTATTTAGCCTCATAAGGGCAAAATTGAGTAATGGGGGACGCTACAGCATTACTCAAAGAAGCATTTACCGAATTTATTCCGCCCAAGAGACAGTTAATATCTGAGTGGGGGGCGGAAAATTTTGAGCTACCCGAAACTAGTGCCGAACCTGGAAAATGGCATCCCAACCGCGCACCATATCAATCAGGGATTTTAGATGCGATCGCCGAAACTGGAGTGCAGAAGGTAACGCTGATGTGTTCGGCACAGATTGGTAAGACCATTATTTTGCTGATGGTTATTTGCTACTTGATAGATTTAGACCCTTGCTCGATCATGATGACTCAGCCCACTACGGACATGGCTGAAATGTTTAGTAAGGAGAAGTTGAGTAGTGCGATCGCTAATATAAAACCCGTCAGTAAGAAAATCGTTCAGAAGTCCCGTAATGCCACATCAACTATCTTGATGAAAATGTTTGCTGGTGGATTCTTGCGTTTGGCAGGGGCAAATTCTCCTAGTTCTCTGGCATCTATGAGCATCAGAGCTTATTTTGGCGATGAAATTGATAAGTATCCAGCAAGTGCGGGAAAAGAAGGCGACCCCGTAAAGCTGGCAATACAGAGAACAGAAACTTTCTGGAATTGGTTAGTGTTTCTAGTATCTACCCCGTCGATTAAAGATAATTCCCGCATTGAAGATGAATTTAATGAAAGCGATCGCCGTCGGTTTTTTGTCCCTTGCCCTCATTGTGGACACAAACAGCATTTGATTTGGGAGCGCATACAGTACTCAAACAAAGGTACTGATGAAGCCGATCCGCTATCGGGTGTTTACTATATTTGTGAAAGTTGCGAAACTCCCATTGGCGAAGAACATAAAACTCAGATGGTGCAGTCTGGGGAGTGGCAAGCTACAGCCAAATCAAAAGATCCCAAACACGTTGGTTTTCATATCAACCGATTTTATTCGCCTTGGGCTAATTGGGTCGATTTGTGCCTGGACTATGAGGCAAGTAAGAACGATCCTCAAAAGCTACAGGTATTTGTTAACGCTACTCTGGGACTGCCTTTTGAAAGAACCGTAGGTGAAAAATTAGACTGGCAGCGGTTACGCGATCGCGGAGACAAATCAAACTACTCACAGGGAACTGTCCCCAATGGTGGGTTAATCCTGACAGCAGGGGTTGATGTTCAGGGCGATCGCCTTGAGGTAGTAGTAATGGCATGGGGCAAAGGCGAACAATCTTATGTCGTGCGGTACGAGCAAATATTGGGCAATCCTTTAGAGTCTCAGGTGTGGGAACAGCTATCATTTGTCACGGGAAAAACTTACACCAGAGAAGATGGGGCGGAACTAAAAGTTAGAGCTACCTTTGTCGATTCGGGCTACCAAACCCAAGAAGTTTATCACCGCGTTAAGCAGTATAAATATCTCCATTGGTTCGCTATAAAAGGGGTGGCTGGCGATAAACCGCTATATTCCCGCCCGTCGGCGCAAGAAACAAACTACCGTGGGGAAAAAGTAAAACGAGGAATTGATATCTATAAAATCGGGGTGGATTTGGGCAAGGAGGCACTTTACAGCCGAAGCCAGATTGAGACACCAGGAGCAAAATATCTCAACTTCCCCAACGACCTAGAGGCAAGCTTTTACGAGGGTTTTTGTGGCGAGGTTTTAGTTACGAAACATAAAAAAGGGCATCCCTATCACGTCTGGGAGGTACTACCAGGAGTCCGCAACGAACCGCTTGATATTTCTGTTTATGCCCTAGCTGCTGCTCACATGGTTGGGCTTACTCGAATGAATTTAAACAGTTTAGAGCAGAACTTATTAGAGTTTGTGGGTCAAAAATCGGAAAATATGAACGTCAAATCTGAGTCAAATGATCGGAGTAGCTCCGATCATTCGCCAGTACCACAAGGGCATAACATCAAATCCCAGTCAAATGATCGGAGTAGAGGTAAAACTAGAAGAAGGCGAAAGTCTTCGACATCGCTTCGCGGATCGCGCAATAGTAATTTTTCAACAGATATTAATTAAATAAATAGTAATGAAATATGATTCCGACTCAAATTACCCAAGGCGACGACATAGAATGGTCGCAAACTCTTGAAGACTACGACCCATCAAGCGATACCCTATCCTGCTTTGTCCGTGGAGCATCGGCATTAGATTTAACGGGAGTTGCCAACGGTAATCAATGGGACTTTGTTATAACTTCGGCTCAGTCACAGGATTTAACCCCAGGCAAATACAAAGCTCAGTTTGTGGTCTACAAAGGCGGAACACAAAGAAAAAGTTTAGGCATTACCGATTTAGTTATCTGTCCTAGTTTTGAGAATTTAACCGAACTAGAAACCCGATCGCTTGATGAGATTGAATTAGAGGCGGTAACAAAAGCGATCGCCAAACTTGTTAGTGGTGCTGTAGCGGAATATCGGGTAGGGGATAGGATGATGCGCTATCAAGACTTAGGGGAACTTACCAAACGGCAGCAGTATTTAAGGAATAGAGTTGCGATCGCTAATGGTAGATTAAAGCCTGGTGGTCGAAATGTAGGGGTTCGGTTTAATAATTATTGATGGGGAACTCTACGAGTAGTTATTACTGGTAGTTTATATGGGTTTCTTGTCTTTTGTCCGCAAGCTTTGGGACACGCCACCACGTCACAGTATCGAACATCGTGCGATTAGAAAACGCCGATATGATGGGGCGCAGCGAGGGCGAAATTTTGGCGATTGGCTGACCACTAGCAATAGTGCCAACGCGGATATTTGGACTGCACTAACTACCCTGAGAAATCGCAGCCGTGACATTATCCGCAACAATGGCTATGGGCGGGGAGCAATTCAGAAATACGTTGATAACGTGGTTTACATGGGCATTTCGTTTCAGTCCCAGGTAAAACAGCTTAAGGACAAGTCTAAAACCGACGATCGCCTGAACAATTTAATCGAAGGAGCATTTAAAACTTGGGCTGCCGAACCAAAATATTGTCATACGGCAGGGAAGCTAGACTTTAACGGTATCCAGCAGCTTGTATTTCGTTCCTGCTGGGAGTCTGGCGAGGTATTTGTTAGGAAAGTAAAGCAGTCTTTTTCGGGTTCGCCCGTACCGTTTGCCCTAGAAGTAATTGAAGCCGATCAGCTAGCGGAGGATCATAACTCTTCGGCAGCGCATTCGCGCAGATCGTCGTCTTCGACGACTGGCGGGCATCAGCCCGCGCGCGGTAATCGTATTGTGATGGGGGTAGAAGTAAACCAATGGCAACGCCCAGAAGCCTATTGGTTTTATAAAGAGCATCCAGGGGAATTATTTCAGGGTCGTGGGGGGCATGTTAGCAGAGAGCTTGAGCGTATCCCCGCATCAGAGATTATTCACCTGCACCTAACAGAAAGACCCAACCAGCTTCGCGGACTGCCGATACTCTACTCAGAGATTACCAGACTGAAAAATATTGGTGACTATGAAGGAGCAGAACAGCTAGCAGCTAAACTATCTGCCTGTTTGATGGGGGCAATTAAAACGCCGTTTGGGGATGTTTTGCCAGAACACAAGGGGGATAGCGATGGTGAGGAATTACCCGCCGATGAGAAATTTGAGCCGGGAATGATGCGCTACTATGCCCCAGGTGAAGAAATTGACCTGCTCAATCCAACCCGCCCAAATCCTAACTTAGTCGCGTTTATTGAGTCCCAACTTCGGGCAATGGGGGCGGGAACCGGACAGAGTTATGAGGTAGTTAGCAACGACTACAGCAAAACCAATTATTCCAGCAGTAGATTGTCTTTAACCAATTCTCGCGATCGCTATAAAGTTTTACAGATCTGGTTTTCGGTTCATTTTCTGCGAGAGGTAGTGTTTGGCAACTGCGAGGATGACGGCTGGCTCGATATGGCGGTACTTAGCGGGGTGCTGAATTTTCCTGATTACGAACTCCGACCCGATCGCTATCGTGCGGTTAAATGGCAGTTTAGGGGCTGGAGTTGGATCGACCCCTATAAAGAGGTACAGGCAACGATCGCGTCTTTAGCTTCTGGCATTACTAACTTTAGTAGCGTCTATGCGGAACAGGGGAAAGATTTTGAAGAAAGCATGAGAGCGATCGCCAGAGAAAGAGAGTTGCTAAAGGAATTAGGTATTGAGATTAATCTTGATGGTTATCCCGTTAATCCTGAAAAGGATGATAGCAATAGCGGGAATGCTGGGAAGGTAGATAAGGAAAAAGCTGTAACAGTATGACTGAGGAAATTCTCATCAGATCCGAAGGCGATAATTTTTTAGTCAAAGACCCTCGTTTTGGCGATAACCTGCGCCAAATTCCCAAAAATAATTATCGAGATTTAGTTTTAGATGAACGGGCGATCGTTAGTGATGATCGCAAGATTGATATTTCCGTTTCTTCCGACACTCCTTATAAACGCTGGTGGTATTACGAAATACTCGGTCATAGCAAAGATGAAATCGATCTAAGCAGGATGAATGATGGGGCGATGTCCCTGTTCAATCACAAGCGGGATGATTATGTCGGTGTCATTGAGAAAGCCTGGATCGATGATGGGAAACTCTACAACACGATTCGCTTTGGGACTCACCAGCGGGCGGAGGAAATTATCAAAGCCATCAATGAGGGCATTTTCAAGAATGTCTCAATCGGCTATCGGGTTAATGAACTGGTGCTGGTTAAAAAATCTGATGACGACCTCAATACTTATAAGGCAACTAACTGGACTCCGTTTGAAAGTAGCTTTGTTACTGTTCCTGCTGATGCGACTGTGGGAGTAGGTCGTCAATATTATGATTTATCCAGCAGTCAGGGGACAGAGATATCAGGCGAGGTAAAAGAAGTAACGCCAGACTGGGAAAAATTGAATCAGAAGGTCGATCTAGTGGTTTCGACTGTTGATGATTTTATAAACCAGGAGCGCGATATGCCAGATTTGGTTGTTGATGAGAAAGATATACGATCGCAAGAGCGGGAAAGAATTAGCGTAATTAATGCTCAAGCCAAAAAATATGGTTGTCCTGAGATTGCCGAGAAAGCGATCGCCGACGGCATGACCATCGAACAGGCTAGAGCTTTGATGGCAGATAAAGTATTAGGTCGAAGTGAAGAAACACAAAAGCCTGTAGGCAAAACCCTAAATCCTGTCGATCTACCTAATAACGATGCCAAGAGATACAGCTTTTTGAAAGCGATCGGTTTTGCTGCTGGCAAATTAAAAGCAGAACAGTGTGGGCTGGAATTAGAGGTTTCCGATCATATTCAAAATACTCGCATGGGGGATAAACCACCCGAGGGGATTTATGTCGATCAAACTCGCCTGGTTTCTTACCGCGCTCCTTATGACACCGGGACACCCGCAGCCGCAGGGAATTTAATTTCTACTGACTTACTGGCAGATCGGTTTATTGAAGCTCTGTACAATCAATCTGCTTTCCTAAGTGCTGGTGTGACCTACATGCGAGACTTAACGGGAAATGTCGAAATTCCTCGCGAGTCAACCTTTACTAATGGCTATTGGATTGGCGAAGGGCAAGCCATTACTGAAGACGAGGGTACTTTTGACAAAATCACTATGAGTCCTAAAAAACTCGCGTGTTTGTCAAAAATCACCTACGAGATGATTAATCAATCCTCTATCGACCTTGAGAGGCTAATGAGAGCTAGATTAATTCGCGGGTTGGCATTGGAATTAGATCGCACTATCGGATTTGGTAGCGGTATCGCGGAAGAACCTCTAGGGATAGCTAGCCATCCCGAAGTATTATCTATCGTTCTTGGTGCTAATGGTGCGGCACTTGATTGGGCAGGCTTGATTAATATGCAGGCGGAAATTGATAATGCTAACGCCATGATGGGCGGTAGTTTCTGCTATGTCGTTAATAGTCGTACTAAAGCTAAATTGATGCAGACCTTAGACAATACAACCGGTTCTGGATCTTGGATTTGGCGAAACAATATGCAAGCAGAAGGGACTATTGCCGGGTATCAGGCTAAATGCTCCAATCAAATTCCTAATAATCTACTTAAAGGTACTGCTACAAATCTAACTGCTGCTTTCTTTGGCGACTTTAGCAATGTCCTGCTGGGGATTTGGTCGGGACTAGATGTAATGGTCGATCCCTATAGCGAGTCTAGCAACGCCATTATCAAAGTCATTGCCAAACAGCTAGCAGATATTCAGTTAACCCGTGGCGATTATTTCTGTGTCGCTACTGATGTTCAAAATAACTAAATAACTAATTTGTATTGGTAATAAATTATGACCACAGCTTATTTTGTGCGCCCTGGTATGGTGCTGCACCGTCAAATTATTCAAAGAGTCAAAGGTAAAGAGGTTAGATCCACTAAACCCTATCAAGGTGGTGATGCTCTAGAAAATTTAACCGAGTCTGAAGCGAAGAAATATAAGCATTTGATTGAGACTGAGGAACAGGTTAAATCTCGTGAACCGAAGGCGACTAAAAACAGTAAGTAAGTAGTAAGTAGTAGGAATTAAATAATGAAAGATTGGTACACAACCCGCGAAGCAGAAGGTTTGACTCACCGTAGCCAAAAAGTAGCAAAAGGTAAGCTGCTCTATTTGACTCCAAAACAAGCAGAGTTGATTAATGTCAAAGGCGAAAAAGTGGCAAAAGTTGATGCCCCTGCAAAGCCCGATGATGTTGCGGTTTTAGCTGATTGGGATGAGTTTAAAAAGAGGAGCGACCCCGCGCCGACGGCAGGCGCAAGGGAACGCGCGACGAATCCGCCAGAGAAAGAGTCAGAAGAACCGAAAAAATCTGAAAACGAGAGTCAGACTAAACGTGAAGCGAAGCGTGAAGCAAGACAGAAAGCTAATTCTTAATGACTTTTCTAGATGACATTGAAGATTTAGAAGTGTTTACAGCGGGGGAATTTTCTACTCCTGCTGTACTTACTCGAATTAAATCGGTAGGCGATCCATTAGAACTGTCTGGCTTGTTTGATGCTAACTATCAGTCAATATTTGATGGCTACGGCAGCCATCAGGAGGCAGAAGGGCGAAAGTTTTGCTATCGGGTGAAAAGCTTTGATACAGAGACTTTACGGCATGGCGATCGCTTAACTATTAATTCCGATGATTATTTAATTACCAGCATTCAACCGACCCACGACGGCAAATTGAGCCAGATTATACTCAAGCAAGATTTCAGCGTATGACCATCTACATTATTAGACCTGGGTTTACTATCAACCTCTTCGGGACTATCTACCAAGGTGGGCAATCCGTCGATCTGAATGAGCTACAGTTTCAGGTACACAAGCATAAGCTTGAGGGCGTTGAGTCAACTGTCGAGCCAATTAATCCTGGTGGCAATAACAACAATGGAGAATGCTGTTATCCCGCGCCCCATCTAAGCAAAGTTACTCCTGCCAAAGTTTTGACGGGTCAGACTAACACAGTCACCATTGAAGGCAGTTTTTTTACTCCCGATACTACCGTTGAGTGTGAATCGGGAAATGTTGATAACGTCGAATTTATCAGCAGTAATCTAATCCGGGTAACTATTACAGCCTCGGCTAATGTTGGCGTTTACGACCTGATTATTGATAACGGAAATCAGACTGTTGAGTCTGACGCAATCGAGTTTTTCGATATCCCTGCCGGATTAATCGATCTTCGACGCGGGGGAACGCCGTTTAGCGCAGCAGCAATTGAAATGCGATCAGGGATGAGCTTTACTCGTCAGACTGATGGGCTGATTTTTGCCGGGCGCAACCCTTGGGGAAGCTGGGCGCGATTTGTTGGCGATAACGATAGCTGGGTGTGGAATCGCAGTCAAAAGAAAACTGTATCTTGGATTTGCCAAAATACAGCCGCTCACATGCTGGGCATTGGTTCTAGAGCCAATAATCCAACTAGCAACGCCCAATATTATCAGGGGGAAATTCTGAGCTACAGCAATTCAGGTACTCGGCTCACCAATCTTTACGGCAATTCTGGAAACCCAGGCTCGGGCAGGACTCAAAGTTTTTCTGCTACCAAACTGGCAACAGATATTATCAAGGTTACTCTTACAAAAAATGGCGAAAATGGAGGGCAATTCTCAGCTTATAAGCTGCCCTCTGATTCTATTTCTGATTGGTTTGATACGACAAATAAGTTAGGGGAAATAACTATTGCGGGGTTTGGGGCAGACGCACCAGAAATTATGCCTTTTTGTATTCCCCGAAACGGGACTCAGACCAAGTATTTAGGCTTTATTTTGGAGAATGAGTAATGTTTGATCTGTGGTTTTATATCAATCCGATTCACCATCCTAGTGATGGTAATTTAAATAAACCGCCAGAATTTGACTTAGGGAGACACCTGCACCGCGTAGAGATAAGCAGGTACGGCTTAAAACGTTCTGTAACTTTCTACGCCGAATATAGCCAATCCGAGGGATACTCTATCCCCCTGTGTACTATTAGTTGGCGAACAGTATTTGATGGAGTTGTTCCCAAAACACAGATTAAAAGAACTTCTCTATTAAAAGACGGGACTTGGGAAATAATAGGTGAACAGACTTTGGTGATTGAAAAGCCAAAATTATTCCTACAAAAAATGCGATCGCGAGTCATCGAGGAGCTAATTGATCTTGCCGATAAGTTCGGTCTGGGAACAAAGCTCAAGGCTCTATACGAAGAACACGCTACGGAAATTTATATTTACAAGGAAGGTGGTAGTCCAATATTTCGCAGTGCGATCGCTAATTCCCAGGAAGAATGGCTTAAGCTGCCCTCTACCGATGGGCGTACGGTACGGGATGTAATTGTTGATTATTTATCAATTGGAGTTGCGGAAAGTGAGGTTAATTAGTAACGGCAACCCAATTAAGACAAAAGATGGCAAATATCGATTAGTTGAAGATTGGCAATTAGAACACGATCGCATTGTACCAATTTTAATAGTCCCAAAGGGCTACAAAACCGACTTGGCATCCATACCCAAATGGGCAAAGCCCTTATTCGGGCTTTGGACGTTGCTATCGCAACGGCGCATTACCAAAGGTGATGGATGGAAACGGGGACTTTATGACAAAGCTGCGGTCGCCCACGATTACATTTGGGATTATGGATGCCTTCAAACCAGCTATGGCAAAGAATTTCCTTTTACCAGAGAAGAAAGCGATCGCCTTTTCTACGAGATCTGTTTAGCTGTCGGCGTGTACCCTAAAACTGCGTTTCTAATGTATGTAGCAGTCAGAATTTATTCAATTTATTCGTACTACAAAAACAAGTTATTGACTAGTTATATTACAAAATAAAGGTATGTAGAATGAAAAGTCAATTGAAAAAATAGTATTTAGAGGTCGATTGAGGCCCCTCAATGAAGCTGTGCTTATTGAGAATGACATATTACAAAAAATACTGTCGATAAAATTTGCTTTATTGGTAAAAGTATATGCCAGAAAAACTCCCCAGAGAATTACTTGAAGACGCGGTAGAAGCTCTACTTAAAAATATCTCAACGGCTAACGGTTATTACACTGACTATTTAGAGGTTGAATATGCTTCCGATCTGCCCACTGAATACGGACAGAATGGGCTTTACTGGCGCGATGGTAAAGGGGAAGGGGAATTTGGCAGTAGTCAAAAAGCAAAGGTTTGGATTGAGGTTGATGGGATTTTAGTGGAAACGGCAGATAAGCCAGCTAGAACCTGGGGAACACTAGCATTAACCGATCTAGAACGGGCTTTCAAATCTATTGGTTTGCGTGGGGCTATGTCTACTAAATTTAAATCCGATAAATGGGTTGAGACAAAAGGCAAAACCGTCTGCCATGTGTATTTTGCCGTTCTAGTGCAATACCAAAACTGTATTAGATAATTATGGCAACTACAGAACAACGTACACAGCTATTTTCAGGTCAGGGAAAAGTATATATTGCCAAGCGTAACGAGCTAGGTTTTCCCGATGAGGATGGATTTGAATTTCTTGGCAACTGTACCAAGTTAATGACCAAAGCCGAAGTACAGGTAGTCAAGCACAATGAAACCCAAACGGGCAAAAACTCGGTAGATAAGCGTTTTGAGAAGGCGCAGGAAGTAAAAATTGAATCTACATTCGATGAAATTCGTAAAGCGGCACTAGAAAGATATCTGTACGGTTCAACTCAAGAAGTTGCTGCTAATACAGTTACCGCCGAAGGATTAAAAGCCAAGCTAGGTAGAGAAGTTCCGATTGCTCAAATTCCCGATCAGTCTACTACTCCTGTGTCTATTACTGATACTGGCGGGGCTACAACTTATACCCTTGGGACTGATTATGTAATTAGCCCCACAGGTATGGTGCGTTTTCCTGAAACTGGTTCTGCTATCACTGATGGTCAGGATTTAGAAATCAACTATGAGGCTCGTGCGGAAAGAATTACTACTGCATTTACTTCTGACAACGAAGATTTTTATCTTAGATTTGATGGACTTAACCGTGCAGAAGATAATGCGCCTGTTGTAATTGAGCTATATAAATCTCGTTTTGACCCTTCTGGCTTAGAAGCAATCAACGATGAGTTTGCTACTTATGACTTAAATGGTGATGTGCTATTCGATGAATGCCATGTAGAAGATAGTCTATACGGCGGGTTTATGCGAATCCGTGTTGTTTAATGTCACAGAGCATTGATGACTTCTTTGACCAAGAAACAAAGGCGATCGCTACTGATTCAAAAGCGATCGCTCTTGAAGCTGCTGAGGAGTTATATCAAGAGGTTCAACGGCAAATCCGTCAAAACTTTAATAATCCTAGCGCAGCATTTAGTAAAGGAATAAAAATTCATGAGTTTGAGAATGCTGTTTATGTTCGTCTCAATTCTGTGTTATCTAACCATGCACAGTCTGCTGAAATCCGGGGCAACCCAAATTTATGGATTTTGCTTCCCCCAGGTCAACAATTGGGGTTCAATCGTATGGGAGAAGGTGGGACTAGCTGGGATGTTCTCAAGCGTCGTTTTGGTTCCCGTTTGGCTATTACTCCTGTGGCTGATGGCTATCTTGTTTTCTATCGTACTAAAGGTCAGACGTACCCGATTTACAAGATTCAGCAGCAGGTAAAAACTAGGCAGCGGATTGAGTTCTACGAGAAGGCGGAAGAGATAGCGCGAAGCTATAACTTGAGTTATGACCAGTAGTAATCATAGAAGTGTAGGGTTTGAGTAATGAGTAAGGCAAAAACTAGAAAGATTATTCCCCCCAGAGAGACTTTAGAGTTTGAGGTTGGCACGATTACTTTAATGCCTGTTCGCTTTGAGTTTTTCGATTCGATGACGGAAATCGTAAATAAGTATTTTGGCAGTTTTGTTGAGGGCAGTAATAAGTACGCTGCCCTTCATGCTGAGGTTTTAGATAAGTACGACGATCCAGCTAAACAAAATCTGGCGATCGCTGCCTTGAACGAAAGCTTTGATGCAGGTCTGGAAATAGGGAAATCAATGCTGAAGACTTCATCAGATGCTGCTAATGATGCGCGGTTAATAATTGAGGCATCTATCGACCCCAATGCTGAAATAACCGTTAACTTAGAAGAGTTAACCGCCGTTGAAATCATGATGCTGCTGGGGGCAGCAATCCAACTCAATATAAATTTTTTCAAAGACCATCAGGACGTGATGGGGATAAGCACTCTGTTGAACACGAAGGCAGAAGGCAGAGGGCAGAAGGCAGAAGGCAGAGGGCAGAAGGCAGAGGAGACGGTGAGCAAACCGACTGGGGAGAAATTGCCAGCAGGTTAATTGATGCTGGGCACACTTTTGATGCAATTCGGCAATATACCTTAGACCAGTTAATTATCTTTTCCGAAGCTGCTTTGAAGATTGAGAGGCAGCGACGGGCTAATATTTTGGTGGAAATGGCGATCGCCCATAGGGGGGATAGTAAATCTGTTGAGAAGAAGGTTAAGGAGTTACTGAAGTGAACAATCGCGAGTCATGGGAACAAATTATTATTTGCGCTTTAATACCTGTCCAAATTGCGATCGCGCTAATGAGTTACACATTGGTAAGTCTTCTGGGGGGTGGAGATTTTCTTTTAGAGGTTATATCGATTCATTTGATGTTGAGGAGCTAATTCCTGATAAATTGCCAATTAAAAATATTCAAGATTGGCGCAGAGTAATTGATCGCGAAGATTGTCGAATATTTGATGAATATGAGACGGAGCATACTAAAGAATCATTTTATAGTCTTATCACTCAAAAAAGTGGTTTGCAATCCCATGCAGCTTACGTCCATCAAAACGCTATAAAGTACCCTGAATATTTAGATGATAATTGGCATGATGACTGGGGAAATAGTTTTACTAGTACTGAATTTAGCTAATGGCGATCGCCCATCGGCGGGATAGTAAATCGGTTGAGAAGCGAAACAGTTCGTTGCGGGTGTTTCGCCCGTTAAAGAAACTGTTTCAAGAAGAAGATTAAGGAGTTGTTGGGTTAATTAATTCTCTGATTTTTTCTGCTGGCAATTGGGCGATCGCGTCTAAGAATGCGCCCGTATTTCCTTCTGCCCCCCATTGATAACCAAGCTTAAGTGCCATTTGCTTGAGTTTTTCAGGAGTATCTGAATTAACCCTAGCCTGTAATACGGTTCGGTCTAATTTTGGTCTACCCATGCTTTAAACCTAATTCTTCCAATTTATTCTGTACGTCTTCGGGAGTAGCACCGCAGTAGTAGTATTTTTGTTCGGCTAGGTGAACTAAGTACCAACCATCTAAGCCCTGATAGTGCCTGTATAACTCTTTTAAAACATCCATTTGGGTCAAGCCATGTTTAGAATATTTTTCTTGGAGATTGTAGGGTTTTCCGCTGGCGTTGAGAATCTTTTCTACCTTTGGTTTTGACCAGCGATCGCCTGTTTTACGAATTAAATCGATATATGCGGGAGTGAAGAACGAAGTAGTCATAGTCTATTATTTAGGTAAGCCACCGCAATCAATTGCGGTGACCGTGAGCTATCTATCTAGTTACTGTTGTTTGGGTTAGAATCCTCCGATTTTTCATCTCCGAATACATCGGCGATAACTTCATCGGTATAGGCGATCGTCTCATCGCCTGTTTTTAGGTTTTCTTTTACCCAGACATCAGCATCTATATATCGGTAAGAGACTACTGGCTTATATTTGCCGCGTCCATTACCGTTTTTGTCACTCATTTTTATCACCTCCTGTTTTGTAACCATCTTTATTTTATAGTTAATTCAGAGTAAATGCAATACATTTACTCTGAAGGTTTTGAGTAAAACATCAATTGTTTAAAGGGCATCCTATCTATTAGAGATTGGGTGCTTTGTTTATGGCTACGAAAACGCTGGGGATTAAGTTTGAGATTGCGGGGGTCAAAGAAGCCCAGGCGGGACTAAATAACCTACGGAATAATTTGAACCAGAGCTTGCAGCATAATAAGAAAGTAGCGTCTCAGGCGTTTGGCATCTCTGCACCAAAGAATAATATTGTCGGGACAAAAAGTAATTCTTCGCTCAAAGTTGAAGTAGCCAGCACGATCGGTAAAGATTTAGATGAGTGGGGCGATCGCTTTTCCAAACAGTTAGAAGACTCTCTTAAAGTTGCCAAATCAAAGTCTTCTGGTTTAGTAAGCAATGTCTTTACTGGTTTTCAGGAGGGTATCGGTAACGAATTTGCCAGACAGTATGCTGGGGGACTTGATAAAGGATTAGGAGGGAAGTTATTTAAATTTTTTGAGGCGAACGGGAATCGGCAGGGAAAATTTGCCTCCAAAGTAGGTAGTTCAGTTGCTAAATCTCCTGAAGCAATACAACAGTTTGGCTTAGACAAGTTTTTCAACGTCGCCGACATTTATCTAGAAGGTTTGAAGAACAAGGTAAATAAAAAAGCGATTGGCATTGAGATAGCCAAAGAGATATTTAATCCCGAACCATTCAAACAGCAGTTTAAGAATGCGATCGCCAAAGCGGGAGATTCAGTCAAAAGTTCTCTTGGGGAGATTAGATCCAAAGTTGGCGTAGGAGCGAGTCGCGATCGCAAACTCGAACAAGAAGGTTACAACGAACTGCTAAAAACGGTAAAAGATGGTAGCGCTAAAAATATCGAAGTTGACCCTAATGCTGAAGAAGTGGTGTTAGTAGTCGGTGGGTTTGCTGGGAAGAAAGGGCGATCGGGTAGTACATTCGCCAAACAGATCGCAGGAATGAATCCAGATTCAAAATCGCAGTATGTCGGAGTGCGAAATGATTTTACCGACGTAGTAAATGTTCGTGAGGCTTACGGCGGTACTGTTGAAGGTCAATTAGAAAGTATGCGAAAAATTCTGCGGATGTTCCAACAGGTTCATAAGCAAGGATTTAACCCCGATGCAGTAAAACTAGCTGCTCAGACTCTCAAAATACAGCAGCAAAACCCTGATAAGCAAATTAAGTTAGCTGGCTACAGTGGTGGAGGATACGTTGTCGAAGATGCCATGAAGCTGCTGCGTCAGTTTGGGGCTGATATGAGCAAAATTCAGGGCAAGGGAATTGCTACCCCTAATCTTCCTGGCTCTACTAAACAGGAAGGTTTTGATAAAACTTTTGGAGCAACGGATAATATTTTTGAGATTAATTCCCTTAAAGAAATTAATAAAAAAGCACAAGAATTGTTTGGCATTGATATATTCTCAGGTTTATCTGAAGACATCCAAAATATTAAAGATATAGATAATCATTTTCTAGATTCATACATAATATTTAGCGAAGAAATAAAAGAGTTTTTATACGGTCAAAATAGTAACGTTGACCAAATAATTGATATTCACAAAGAAATAATTGCCGTTCAGTCAATAATAGAGCAAGCAAGTCAATCAATATCAAACCTCAGTACCGATTCAAAAGGCTTTAATCCTGTAGCATTTGAGAAGCTGCAAGATGTATACATTCATTCTCTTAAAAGACTCCAAGAGTTAGGGAAGGCTGCAAAAAAAGCTGGCGGGGGTGCTTATTATGACAATATAACCAAACAATCTACTGAATCTTTAAAAGAGCTTGGTTATGTGGACAAGCCAGAAGGAAAACTGTCAAACAAAGAGCTTGCCAAGCAATACAACAAACATTTACAACAAATAATTATCAAGGCTAATAAAAAAGCATTATCAGCCATTAAAAATAATGATGTTTCAATAAATACTGAAAATTCCTATCAAAACATCAAGCAAAAAATAGCTGAGTACAGACGAAAAGTATCTGATGGTGCATTTAAAGCTGCTCGAAAGATTGGCGAAGAATTGCTTGAAGAATCGGAATATTTGAAACAGGTATTTGAATCAACAGGCGACAATCGCAAAGGTCAGCTAACCAGAATCCAAAATGAAATCATATCAGGGGATTTAGGAAAAGGCAGATCGTCAATTGGACTAGCAAACTTATCGAGTGAAACTGATGCAGTCCAGTTAGAACTTGACTTGTCAGAGGCAGCAGACGGTGCAGGATCGAGCTTAAACCGAGAATCAGGTCAAGAAATTGGCTCGGAGTTTGCCGAAGGGATTGTTGATGGCGCAGAGGATGAGCTTGATATTAACTCACCATCTAGAGTATTTCAGTGGATAGGGGAGATGATTAAAGCCGGGTTAACCAGTGGTGTAAATGGTGTGGGAGAAGAATTAGCCGAAGAACTAGCCGAAGGTCGTGATGAGAGTACGAATAAGTTTAAGCGGTTCTTTTCTGGCATAAGCGATCGCTTACCAATACTAGGCAAGCTAAAAAAACTTTTGCTTGGAGTCTCTGCACTATTCATAGGTGGCATGGGCATAAATTTTGCCATTAATCTACTCAATCAGTTGAGTAAGGAAGCTTTGGCTACGGCAATGGCGCTAGAGTCAGTCGATCGGGCAATATTGTTTATTTCCCGTAACTCTCTTGATGGATTAGACAATATTAAATACATCACTGAAGAAGCAAAATCTTTATCCGTTGGTTTGAATGAAGCCAAAGAAGCTTATTCGGGTTTATTGGGTGCAGCTAAAAATACGCCCCTAGAAGGAGAACAGACAAAACGGATATTTTCAGCTTTCGCTGCCTCGGCTGCTAATCGTGGCATTGATGCCCAAAGTCAAACACGATTGTTTACCGCATTAGAACAAATTGTCGCTAAAAGAAAACTAGGCGCGGAGGAAGTAGTTCAACAAATCGGGGATATTCGCGGGTTTGGTGATTTTAAAGGTTTAGTCGGTCAAGCAAAGGGGGTTTCTTCGGCAGAACTAGACAAATTAATGAGTCAGGGAGAAGTAAAAATTGATGTCTTGCCGAAAATTGCTGCTTTACTTGAGGCTCAAAATGCTGCTAACGACGGGACTCAAACAGCACAACAAGCACTAACTCAATACAATAACTCTCTATTGGAATTTAAAGGCACTTTAGGTAGTGTTCTTCAGCCGCTAGAGAAGCTAAAGCTTAATGTTATGTCGGCTGGATTAGATTTTATTACTGAGAAGTTAGAGCTGATATTTACTCTGATTACCGTCACTGGAGGGGTCGCTCTATTGGCAATAATCAGTCAGATCAAGGTTTTAACTGTCGCTGGATTTGTTCTGGCTCGATCACTTGATTTCGTGACAGCATCTCTAGCAAAACTCTGGGCTGCTAAATTTGCTCTACTTGGAGGTGTAGTTAAATTAGCTGGTGCTTATGCTTTAGTTTTTGCAGCATATAAAGCCTGGAGTAATGTAATTGACCTGTCGAAAAACCAGTATCAAGAACTAGAAGATGGTGCAGATAAAATGGCTGCTGGTATCGATCGCTATAGCCAAGCCTTAGCAGATGCCACTCAAAAACAAGATAATTTCAACGCATCCCAAAGTAAATTTGAGTTAAATGAAGGGTTGGAATTAAAAGGCTGGTTTGAGAAATTTCAGGGGATTGCGGGAGGCGATCGGCTAAACCTCGATAATTTAGTTCGCAAAAGATTAGATCGGTTATTTGAAACCTTTGGGGGCAATTTTACTACCGAAGCCGAACGACGTGAAGCAGATTTAGCGATCGCAGCAGGAAAAATTAGTTTAAACACTAATAAGCTGCTGACGAAATCACCAGGGGCGCAGGATGCAGCCAAGAAAATTAATGAATTTGATCGGCAAATTAGAGCAGTTCAGTCTAAGAGATTAGATTTGTTACCAGGTGATAAAAAAGCATTAGAGGCATCTTTGGCAGAAGAACGTGCTATCAACCAGGAAAGAGATAAGTATCTCAAAATACTTACTACCTACCAGCAAGAATTACAGGGAGCTGTTGCTAAGAACAAAGCTATCTTGGCTACTCCGCAAATTAGTGATTTTACTCGTAAAAGAGCGGAAAATGATTTAAAAGCGGCTGAGATAGAACTTGAAGGGCTAAATTCTGAAATATCGGCAATAACCAAGTCTTTATCTGAGTTTGAACGCCAGTTAAGAAATTCCAGCGAAAGAATCGATAACTTTATCGAGCGTCGTGGTCTAGCAGCACAGGCAGAAAGAACTCAGATAATTAGTGATGGCATCGACTTGGAAAAAGGCGATCGCGTTATTCAACTCGAACTTGATGCTGCCTCTCGTCGAGAAATTGGTGATTACATTACCGAACTTGAAACAACCATAAATCAGGGAAGTAAACGTTTGCAGTCTGGGGCATTAGCTGAAGGTTTATCGGCAGTGCAGCGGTCTACAGAACAAAATGCGCTAACTCTTGATAGTAAAACATTGGAGAGAATGCTGAATGAAGAGAGAGACGAAGCCGAGAAAGATGCTCTATCGGAGTTGCTAGAAGTTCGCCGTAATCAAACTAAACTAAATCAATATCGCGAACAGCTAGCCCAGAATCTACAGGCTACCCGTACTTCCTTAATTGACTATAATCGCACTATCTCAGATTACTTCTTTCGCCTCAATCAGCAGATAAAAGAAGCGACGTTAGAAGGAGAAAGATTAGTATCTGAACTGTTCTACGGCAATATCAAAAACAGACTACGAAGTGCGATCGCTCCTGGGAGCAATACCTTTGTCAATGGCATCATCGATAATATTCAGTCGGTCATCGACCAGGCATCCCAGGTAGCCCAAAAAGTATTTGGCGATCGCGCAGCGGAATTAGGTTTTGAATCGGAATCTCGTACTCTAGCTACTGAGATGCAGGACTTTATTCGGCAAATTGGTAATGCTGGTGACGCGGTTGAGAATTTTGTCAATCGGCTACGCCGATTCGACTCGCAAAGCGAGGCGGAACGCTCCAGCGTTCGGCTTAATGGATCTAAACCTGCACCTAATTCGAGCGCCCGTACTGCAGAAAGCGCAGCATTTCCAATTACTGGCTTAACTCCAGATACTGCCAGGATTACTTCTGGTTATGGTTGGCGAACTATATTTGGTCGTAAAGATTTCCATGAAGGGATTGATATTGCTGCCAAAGGTGGGACTAAGGTTAGGAATACTAATTCTGGTATCGTCAAAAAGATTTTACCTTTAGCCGATCAGACTCAGGTAGGCATTGAAACAGCGGAGGGGGTAATGGAATGGTTCATCCATCTAGGGCAGAATCTCAAAGTATCAAAAGGCGATCACGTTACTGCGGGACAAGTTATCGGTTTTGTGGCGCATACGACCCAAAGGGCGAGGAATGCTCGGGTTTCAACTGGCGACCATCTGGATTATAGAGTGCAGGTAAACGGTAAATGGGTAAATCCAATGGAATTTATCAAATCTTCTTTGGCAAATAAATCTAATGCTCAATTAGTCAGCAATAATCAGCACGGTCTTCACAAGCGCCTGGGGAGACCCGAGGCGACGAGACCTCCACAGACAAGCAATGATATTGATAGCAATATTAGTAGTGAGGTAGTTAGAAAAAATCAAGAATTGCTGGCTATCAAGCGACAAACTTTAGACACTTCTAAGCTGACTACTGAGCAAGAAAGAGAAGCGTTAGCGATCGCGGTAGAGCAAACTATTGAAGCCAATAAGCGACAGGTTAAACAGGGCTTGCTTGAGTCACAGAGAACCGTTCGGGGACTAGAGGGTAAGTTTGCGGATTTTGGCGTACAGTATGATTATCAATCGGCTGAAAATCAGGCACAACAAGCTATACGCAATATTAAACAGCAGTTTTTGGATGCGGAAATCGATCTGAATGTTCAAATTACCAATGCCGAAGATGCAATCGCGACTATTAAAAAGTCTCAGTCTATTCTCACTGAAGACATTGCCAAGTTTGAAGCTGCGGGTACACCAGAAGGTTTGGCAGCAGCAGAAGTAGCAAAAGCTAGTTTGGCTGAGTTAACTGCATCTCTACCCAAGCTAGAAGCTAATTTAGAGCGTATCAGAGAAGTAGAGAAAGATAGTGAGAAACTACAAGAAAAATATAATGCTTTTGTTGAATCTCAGAACCAACTTAAGATTGAACAGGAGAAACTGAATAAGCGATCGCTTTTACTCAATCAACAAGCAGCGATCGCCCAACAACGCGGAACATTGGAACAGCGTCGCCAGCTTCAATTGCATCAGGAAGATTTACGGCTGGCACTGAAGATTAACGAACTTAAGCAGAAATATAAGCCAGGGGCAGAATTAGACGCACTAATTAAAGGTGAACGCCGTCAAAGTCAGGTAAACACAGAAAACATCAACTACGATTCGCAAATTGCCGAACTAGACCTAGAAAAACGATTATTAGACTATAACTCGAATATAGGAACCAAAAAGGCTGGTTTATCATCCCGTTTTGGGGTTAATTTTGGTGCTGAAAAGCTCAAAAAGGAAAATGCGATCGCTCAGGAAAATCTGCGGTTTGAACGAGAGTTGGTTCAATTACGAAAAGAATATCAGGATCGACCGGAAGAACTTGAAAAACTGTCCCGCGCTGCGACAGAATTAAACCGTGTGTCTTTGTCTGAGATCGAGAACCAGTTTAGAACCCTGGGTCAATCTATAGAGGAATCTTTTGGTTCCTCTGTCTCTGGTCTGTTTGAGCAGTTCACTACTAATTTCTTTGACGGCAAAGCCGAACGCGATCGCGCCGAACAGGATGAAAGATTACGCTACGCTGAGGAACTAAACCAGCTAAACGAACAATATAAGGATGAACCGGGGAAACTACAACACCTAAAGGATCGGGCAAAAGAGTTAAACGAGTCCAAGCTCGACAAGATAAAGAATGAATTTTCTATCTTTGGGCGGGCGGTAGATTTGGCTAAACAGGCTCTATTAGAGTTTGTGAAACAGTTGGCGAAGTTAGCAGCACAACAGGCGGCGGCGAAATTTATCTCAACCATTATTGGTGGTGCGATCGGTGGTGCTGGTGGCGGTGGAGTTAGTGCCGTCGGTAATGATTTTGGCTCAGGAGTTGGTGCGGGGATTGCAGCATTTACCGCAGATGAAGGGGCTACCGTAGGTAGTGATGATATTAATAAAAGGAAGATTGGCGATCGCTCTACCAATATTCTCCGTCGTACCTTTCCTGGTATTGCCAAAGCCTTTTCAAAAGAAGGAGAAGGGGCAAGGTTTGGTGTCTTTCATGTAGGGGAGGAATTATTATCGCGGAAAACTGGAGAAGCTGGACGCTACCAGGCTCTTAAAGCTAAATTTGGCTTTAATCCTTTAGAAAAGATTGCTAATTTTGCAGATGGTGGAACGATTGGCGGATTCGATGCTAATTCTAATATTTTGGCTGGGTTTAGTATCCCTGATGCTCCAAGATTAGACTTGTCTCAGATTAGCGATCGCAATTCGGGTGCTACGGAAGTGAGTAAATCATTTACTCTCCACCAAACGGTGGTAACACCTTCTGCGGACAGCTTTGGAGCTAATGCCGATCAGCGCAATCAGGACACGATGGAAAGTTTTGCTAGAAGAGGGTTTAGTTAACTTATGTTGATAAAACGATATCTTTGTTGATAAAACGATGTCTTTTTAGTGCGAAAACAGTGTTTTATTAGTGCTATAATTTTGCCAGCTATTACGCAAAGCTTCAAAAAAAAAAAATTAAATCACACTATCATTGCCCTAAACAGGAGGAATTGGAACAATAATGAGTAACTCAGGCTTCTTGCCACCACCTAGAGGATTTCTAGATTCTTCTCAGAAGAAAAATATTCCTCACAAAAACAATGACGATAAGGGAAAACGGATGACTATTCAATTTTCTTCAGCGTTGATTGAACATCTAGAATATCTTGCAGAAACTCAAGGTATTACTCAGGCTGAAGTGGTAAGAAGAGCGGTTTTATTAGAGTCGTATCTTCGGCAAGCTCTTCAAGAACCAGATACCAGACTCTTGATTGAGGCAAACGACTCTATCAAAGAAGTAATTATTAGATAACGCACCAATCGGTTAATCGTATGAAGAAAAGCGACTCAAAATTAGTACAGATAAATACCTGTACTATGGCTGTTGCAGCTAACGAGGCAATTTATTATGCAGCAGCCATAACAATTATGCCTCGAAATTCAATGATAAATAAAAAACGGAATAAACCCCGTTGCATTATCGAAGCAGAAGAGCCTTCTCTTCCATCCGCAGGAGGAATAGTGAATTTCCGCGAACTTTCTCCTGAAGAACTTAAACAATTAAGTTGTAAGTCTCAACAAATCGAACATGAAAAATCCAAGCTTGACCTAGCAAAAAATATTGTAACTATATATTTGCTAGGCTTAATGGTCTGCTGCTTAACCGTGTTTGGGTGCAACTATCTTCGCATCGAATCCGATGACGCAAAATGGGCTTTGAACAAATATGGGGATTTAGCTACTCCCCTGGTTATTGCCATAGTATTTTACTATTTCGGCGAGAGCAAAATAAAAAAGTGATCTTCTAGTTCAGAATTTGATTGACTATCGAGGTACTTGTGCAGAGTATCTCGATTTTTTTAGATTATATCTATCTAATATAGATACTGTCTAATACTATGTTTTTAGTTTATCAAAGTTTTAC
>JBCBIN010000004.1:0-26198 GCA_038524555.1 Cyanobacteria bacterium J06623_7
GGTCTTGAGGTTACTAGGTATAAAAAGTAAAATACGGTGAGAGTATCGATTGAGGTCTATTAGCAATTAGAGCTACAAAACTATATAAAAATTTAGGCTCTAATGCCGCTAAATAAAGATAATTATCTAAAGCCAAGTAGGGCAAAGTCTTATTGCTAATACATTTAACAAACTAGTCTTTTGGCTTTATTTTTCGCCAATAAACCTAGGACTATTAATTATTAGCTGTCTTGGTAATTATTTTGTCATTAAATGTAGCGTCAAAGCAATTTTTTCTACCTGCAAATAAGGATTGATGCACTCGCTAATCTCCTAAAGCATTACAGACAAATACTTTGCTTGAATTTGCTAATAGTTCTTTAGCTAACTCAGGTTCTGTCGGCAACAAGAATTTAGTCAATCTGAGTCGTCAAAAGTCTCGCCGTGATAAAAATTTAGTTTTTGTAATCAAAATAAGTAAAAAAAGCCAAAAATTGCGATCGCGATCAGACCAAGAGTCGATAAAATAAAGCTTGTGCCAATCAAAAGGTTATCTATGTCTGAGATCGGGTCTAGCCCTTTTAGTACCGCCGAAATCGCCTCAGAAGGTATTAAGCCAGAGGAATATCAAGAAATTGTCAAGCGCTTGGGTCGCCACCCAAATAGAGCCGAACTCGGTATGTTTGGGGTCATGTGGTCGGAACACTGCTGTTACAAGAACTCGAGACCCCTTTTGAGTCAGTTTCCCACTACCGGAGCCAGAGTCTTAGTCGGGCCGGGAGAAAACGCCGGAGTGGTAGATTTGGGCAACGGCTTGCAGCTGGCTTTTAAAATCGAGTCTCACAATCATCCCTCGGCGGTGGAACCTTTTCAGGGAGCGGCCACTGGAGTTGGCGGTATTCTTCGCGATATCTTCACTATGGGGGCTCGTCCTATTGCCATTCTCAATTCACTGCGTTTTGGTAACCTTGAAGATGCCAGAACTAGGCGCATATTTCAGGGTGTAGTTTCCGGGATTTCTCACTATGGCAACTGTATTGGCGTCCCGACTATAGGAGGAGAAATTTACTTCGATAAAGCCTATACCGGCAATCCTCTAGTTAATGCCATGGCGCTGGGACTGATGGAAACCACCGAAATCGTCAAATCGGGAGCATCGGGTATTGGTAATCCCGTTTTATATGTGGGTTCGACTACAGGGCGAGACGGTATGGGAGGTGCGAGTTTTGCTAGTTCCGAACTAACAGACGATTCCCTTGATGATCGCCCGGCAGTACAGGTAGGGGATCCTTTTTTAGAAAAATCTCTCGTTGAAGCCTGTTTGGCTGCATTCAAAACCGGTGCGGTAGTGGCAGCCCAAGATATGGGGGCGGCGGGCTTGACCTGCTCTACCTCCGAGATGGCGGATAAAGGCGGAGTGGGCATTGAGCTAGATCTAGATTTAATTCCCGAACGCGAACCAGGCATGACTCCCTATGAATACTTACTGTCTGAGTCTCAAGAACGCATGCTATTTGTAGCGGAAAAAGGTAGAGAGCAAGAATTAATCGACATTTTTCATAAGTGGGAACTGAAGGCAGTAGTCGCCGGATCGGTGATTGAGGAACCCGTAGTGCGAATTTTATACCGGGGAGAAGTCGCCGCAGAAGTTACCGCCACCGCTCTGGCAGACGACACGCCCATTTACCATCGAGAGTTATTACCAGAACCTCCCGCCTATGCCCAGGAAGCAGCTAGGTGGGCGGCAGATAGCGTACCGGGTTGCGATTATGCCGGGATCGATGTGCAGGGGACCTACACCACTTGGAACGAAATTTTACTCCAGCTATTAGATACTCCCACCATCGCTTCCAAGCAGTGGGTCTACCGACAATACGACCATCAGGTACAAAATAATACGATTCTGCTGCCTGGTGGGGCTGATGCGGCGGTAATTCGAGTTCGTCCCATCGATGCTCAACTGGCAGACTGCAATACGGGAGTTGCTGCTACTACGGACTGCAATCCCCGTTATGTCTATCTAGATCCCTACGAAGGGGCGAAAGCCGCTGTTGCCGAGGCTGCTCGCAATCTTAGCTGTGTGGGGGCGGAACCTTTAGCAGTGACTGATAATCTTAATTTTGGCAGTCCAGAAAAGCCTGTCGGTTACTGGCAGCTAGCTAATGCCTGTCGGGGAATTGCCGATGCCTGTCGGGAATTAGCGACTCCCGTGACAGGTGGAAATGTATCTCTCTATAACGAAACTCTAGATGCAGAGGGCAACCCCCAGCCGATTTATCCCACTCCCGTAATTGGCATGGTGGGCTTAATTCCCGACCTAACCAAAATCTGTGGACAAGCCTGGACGCAGCCGGGAGACACGATCTATCTGCTGGGTGATTTCCAACCGACATTAGGAGCATCAGAATATTTAGCTACCATATACGGGAAGGTCGCAGGGCAGCCGCCCACGGTGGATTTTGAACGGGAAAAAAATGTTCAGGCGGTATGTCGTCACGGTATTCGTCAGGGTTGGATCCACTCGGCACACGATCTGGCAGAAGGTGGACTAGCGATCGCTTTAGCCGAAGCCTGTATGGGCAATAACTTAGGCGCTACTATCGAAATTAAGGTCACCGAGGCACAACGTCTGGATGAAATTCTGTTCGGGGAAGCAACAGGTCAGATTATTGTTTCGGTTAGCTCTGATCTAATCGAGATTTGGGAAGCCTATTTGCAAGATAATTTGGCTCATTGGGGCAAGATAGGAATAGTAGAAGACCCTAATTCTGCCCTAGAAATTTTAACAGATGATAATCTATCGTTAATTAATGTTAAGATCGAGGAGTTAGTTATTACTTGGTCACAGGCAATAGCTAATCGATTAGTCTCCTGATTCTCTTCTGGAGTCGGTTAAGAGACATAGAGTTTTTGAAACGAGCGGGAAGAGTTTACTGCTTTTATCAATAGATAACCGAAAGTAAAAATATCTTTTCTCAAGCCCTAAATCTGGAAGATGTTGAGCGCATCGATCTAGTCAATAAGTTAATCACGATTAACTGTAACTAAATACTTACTTATTACCTCAAGGTAGGAGCAAGCCCATAGCATGATGCCACAAAAATCTTTCAGTTGGACAGAAGATGCTGATTCTATGATGGACATTCAGCGTGGTGACAAGCCAGAAGAAGCCTGTGGGGTATTTGGGGTGTATGCCCCGGAAGTAGACTTTGATGTGGCTAAGCTGACTTACTTTGGTCTTTATGCGCTTCAGCATCGCGGTCAAGAATCTGCCGGAATTGCAACCCTTGACCGCGGCGATCTTTACTGTCACAAAGACATGGGATTGGTTTCTCAGGTATTTAGCGAAGAAATTCTCGAACAGCTCCCCGGGGATATTGCCGTCGGGCATACCCGCTATTCTACAACTGGCTCTAGCCTGAAAGAAAATGCCCAACCAGTAGTTTTAGATACCAGACTGGGTAAGCTGGCTCTCGCTCATAACGGTAATTTAGTAAATGCAGTGGAGCTACGGCAGCATTTAGTTGCTAGGGAAACAACCTTTATTACCTCCACTGACTCGGAAATGATTGCCTTAACGATTGCTGATGAGGTGAATCGCGGGAAAAATTGGATTCAGGGAGCGATCGCTGCTTTTAACATGTGCAGTGGAGCCTATAGTTTGGCAATTGCCACTCCTGATGGTCTGATGGGTGCGCGCGATCGTCATGGTATTCGTCCTTTAGTAATTGGCGTACTGTCGAAGGGAGATCCCTCATCAAAGCGCTACGTCTTGTCTTCAGAAACCTGCGGTTTAGATATCATTGGTGCCGAATATGTCCGTGATGTCGAACCGGGGGAACTGGTTTGGATTACCGATTCGGGGTTAGCTTCGGTTAACTGGACGAAGCAGACGGAGAAAAAACTTTGTATCTTTGAAATGATTTATTTTGCTCGCCCCGATAGTGTGATGCACGATGAGACTTTATATAGTTATCGTATTCGCTTGGGTCGGCAGCTAGCGAGAGAATCTTTTGTCGATGTCGATCTAGTTATTGGTGTGCCAGACTCCGGTATTCCCGCCGCCATTGGCTTCTCCCGAGAATCGGGATTATCTTACGGTGAGGGACTGATTAAAAATCGCTATGTCGGACGGACTTTTATTCAGCCAACCCAAACCATGCGCGAGGCAGGGATTCGCATGAAGCTTAACACCCTAAAAGATGCTTTGCAGGGTAAAAGAATATTGATTGTTGACGATTCGATCGTTCGGGGTACCACGAGCAAGAAAATTGTTAAAACCCTCCGAGATGCCGGTGCGACGGAGGTACACATGCGTATTTCTTCTCCTCCCGTAACCCATCCCTGTTTTTATGGTATTGATACCGATAACCAAGACCAATTAATTGCCGCGACCAAATCCGTGAAGGAAATTGAAGCGAGAATTGGGGTAGATTCTCTGGCATATTTATCCTGGTCGGGAATGCTTCAGGCAACTCAAGAAAACACCAATCATTTCTGCTCGGCCTGTTTTACGGGTGATTATCCCGTATCAATCCCCGAAGATGTCAAACGTTCCAAACTAATGCTGGAAAAAACTGGCGTTAGCTAGCTATCAAAAGTGTAGTAGGCGATCGCTTCTTCAAATATATAGTCGTTGCAATACAGAGATTAAAAAACCTAGATAGTCAGCCCTATCTAGGAATTTTAGTTACGGTAGATTTATCCGAATGGCAATCGCCTTAGGGAGTTAAGATCGGCACTGCCGTATCATTATTTTGTGTATCGAGCCACAACTTCTTGCAATTCCTCTGCTTTGAACGGCTTAGTTAGATATTTATCAGTACCTGCAAAATGTCCTTTTGCCCGATTTACCAAACCATCTCGTGCCGTTAGCATGACAATGGGTAAATCCTTGAATTTAGGAAATTTTCTGACCTGTTGACAAAATTCCAAACCATCAATATCGGGTATGGTCAAATCCAGCAGCAACAATTCTACCTGATGCTGTTCCAGCATTTCTAAGGCACTCTTAGCGTTGTCGGTTAAGACCACCTCACAAACATTCTCTAGCGATCGCTTAATCATCATTTGGACAATGGGGCTATCATCCAGAGACAAGACTACGGGCAAAGAACACGTTTTTAGAGAGGCACCGGCAAAATCAATCCAGCCATGCTCGAACCATTCCAAATATCTTTTGGCAATTTTTAAGGGATCTTTGCCAATTTCAGCCGCGATATCGATCAGACCTTTCTTACCGTTGATGTGGCTTGCTATGTGCTTCTCTACCTGTGGATTACCAATTTGATTTAGCTGCTCGATTTTAACTAACGGAATGACGTTGGGGTTACTAATTGCTGGCTGAAAAGTTTTCCATTGTTTTTGACGTAGGTCTAGGTGCTGCTTGAAATAAGACCAATCAAATTTGGCTCGATCTGAAGTCACATCTAAGTCAAACTTAACTTTCCCCGGCTGCCACTCTATTTCTCCGGGATAAAGCGAAAATAATTCTAAATTGAAAATGATTCGATTAAAGATAAAAGTTGCTACCTCGCTGGCGGTAAAAACCTTCATTTTGATTAATAAATCGACAAATTCTTGATGAGATTCCCGAGCGACTAATCTTTTTTCGGCTACGAGTATGGCTGCATTGATAGAACTGGGATTGAGCTTATTTCCTAGCTGCTGAGATAGTTCTAAAGCAGTAGGTAGTTGCTTGTCGGCAAAAATAAGCCGACCGTGGCGCAAAATTAAACTACATTGATACTGCTGCTGATTAGCTGCCTTCGTAGTTAGATTTAATACTCCTTCCTCTCCACTCGTTAATAAAGATTCAACAAGAGAGATAATCTGCTGGGACTCATAATTACTCGCTAGCATAGTTAGTATTTATACCGTGCATTCTTTGACGCATTTATTTGACAAGTATAGACACTTCCCGATCTATCGTATCGATCGCCCCAACGCCTGAGCCAGAGTTATTGCTAAACAATAAAGCTACCCAATTATACTGATAACAGTAGGAAAAAGTTAGAACATAGCTAATTTTAAAAAAAATTTAAATAGATACTACTCTTAAAAGTTATGTATTTTTTATCAGAACTCCGTGGTTTCAACATTGTCTAGAAGTCTTGACAATTATTTTTATCGAGTAATAATAAGGTGAAAAGTCGACAAGATAATCTCAATATAATGAGAAAGAATCCTCTGGTTTGGATTAAGAATATTTTCGAGATGATAATATCTTATTTGACTTGTTCTATATTAGAAAATAAGTAACCTTATATACAAATAATATACCAAGTATTCTAACTTGCTCGGGAGATCGCCGCAGCCAGACTTTTCGAGCTTGACGATCCCTAAGATTAAAGACCGGCAAGACTTTGAGATTATTTCACTAACAATTTTCGACATTATAGGTCAACAAAAACAGCCAAAAACTAGTTATGTATAACTTATGCATAAAAGTAATATTTGATACTAGTAAAGCTCAGTAGTTGTCGGCAATCGATTTGAGCTTAAAAAAAAAAGTTTATAGAAAGTTCACAAATTGACTGGTCTTGATTTATCTAAAGCTGACAAAATGGGCAGGGCGAGATGTTATGTTCGGGCTATCTGGTAAGTTGATAATTGACCTCTGTAAACTTTTTCACTCAATTTATTGATCGCTATGGAACAGGTTATCGTCACAGGCGCAACGGGCAAAACAGGCTCAATAGTGTTAAAAAAATTACAGCAGTCAGAAGATTTCCAGGTCAGGGGTCTGGCGAGATCGCCCGAGAAAGCTCAGGAAGTGCTTAGCTCCCAGGAGAATCTATATTTTGGCGATATTACAGATAAGCAGAGTATCGAAGCGGCTTTTTCGGATTGTCACAAGCTAGTTATCTTGACCAGTGCCTCTCCCCAAATAGCGGCACCACCCCAACCAGGAGAACGCCCAAAGTTTAGCTATCCTGCTGACGGAACTCCCGAGCTAGTAGATTATCAAGGACAGAAAAATCAAATCGACCTGGCGATCGCCAATGGGATTAAACATGTCGTTCTAGTAGGTTCTATGGGGGGCACAGACGAAAATCACCCCTTAAACCAAATGGGCAACGGCAAGATTCTGATTTGGAAACGCCAGGCAGAAGAGTATCTGGTTAACTCAGGACTAGACTACACCATCATTCGAGCGGGAGGCTTATTAGACCAACCTGGTGGAGAAAGGAAACTGCTGGTAGGAGATAACGATCAATTGCTGGTCAATCCTCCCGAGGGAGTGAAAACCTCAATTCCTCGAGCGGACGTTGCCGAAACAGTGGTGCGGGCATTACTGACACCGAACGCAATTAATAAAGCTTTCGATCTAATTTCTTATTTGCCAGAACAGTCTCAGAATAAAGTAACCAAGGACTTCGCGGCTCTATTCGCTCAAACTAGCGCTGCACATTTTTAACTGCCCAACAGCGATCGCCCAAACTTTCAGATTATCTGAATACCAGAAGATAGATAACAATTAGTAGATAGTTCTACCCGGGAACAAACCTTTTCCGTAATCCAGTACAAGTATTATGACTGCCACCGATATCAATTCCTTGCCCGAACCTCCTGGAGGTAATGGCTTACCTTTGATTGGCGAAACGATCGCCTTTTTCACTGACCCTGACTTTAATCGCAAACGAGTGGCTCAATACGGTAAGGTCTATCAGATCAATATTTTTGGTAAGCCAACGGTGGTGATGATCGGTTCCCAGGCTAATACTTTCCTGTTCCGCAACGAGAACAAATACGTGGTTTCCATGTGGCCTAAAAGTACGAGAATTCTTTTGGGTAAAGAGTCTCTGGCGGTTAATAACGGTAGTTTTCATACTTCGCGCCGCAAGCTACTGTACGATGCCTTCCAGCCTAGGGCTTTAGCGAGCTACATTCCCACTATGGAGCAGATTACCGCTACCTATCTTGATCGCTGGACGGACATGGAGACATTCCCCTGGTATCCCGAATTACGAAACTATACTTTTGATATTGCCAGTAATTTATTTGTCGGTACTGACGGCGGCACCAAGACTGCCATTGGACATTATTTTGAAGATTGGTGTGCGGGATTATTTACCCTGCCAATTTCTCTGCCCTGGACAAAGTTTGGCAAGGCTTTAAAAGCACGTAAAAAGCTCTTAGAGAGCCTCGAACAGATTATTCTCCGGCGTCAGCAATCAGACGAAGCGGGACAAGATGCTTTGGGTTTATTAATTGAGGCAGAAGATGAAGAGGGAAATAGTTTGACCCTAGAGGAATTAAAAGACCAAATTTTGCTACTGTTGTTTGCCGGACATGAAACTCTAACTAGCGCGATCGCCTCTTTTTGTTTATTAACGGCGCAACACCCAGATGTTTTAGGGAAATTAAGAGCAGAACAGGACAATTTGCAGATTACAGGCACTCCTACCCTCGAAGATTTAAAAGCCATGACCTATCTCGACATGGTGTTAAAAGAAGTAATGCGGCTAGTTCCTCCTGTCGGCGGCGGTTTTAGAGAGGCAATAAAAACTTTTGAATTTAATGGCTATCGGATTCCTCAAGGCTGGAATATCCAGTATCAAATTGCCCAAACCCATCAAGATTCAGACCTTTATCCTGCCAGCGATCGCTTTAATCCCGAACGATTTAATCCCGACAACCCCGTCGATAAACAAGCTAGCTTTGGCTATATTCCCTTTGGCGGCGGCTTAAGAGAATGTTTGGGGAAAGAGTTTGCTCGCCTAGAAATGCGTCTGTTTGCCGCTAAATTAATTAAAGATTATCAGTGGGAACTGCTCCCAGGACAAAACCTAGACTTAGTTGTGGTTCCCTCTCCTCGCCCCCGGGATGGTTTACAGGTAAAGTTTAGTCGTCGTTAAATCAAACTACCTTCTCCCGCAATCAGCTGCATTCTGTCACAATTGTTTGAATGAGCAAAGAAAAATTAAAGCCAGGTCAGGTAGTCGAGTTAGCCATAACCGATCTCAATACTAGTGGTGACGGAGTGGGTAGACACGAAGGCCGAGTTATATTTGTACCCGATACCGTAACGGGCGATCGCCTCAAAGCCAAAATAGTCCAGTCGAAGGCGAAGTTTGCTAGGGCAAAAGTCACTCAACTATTGGATGTTTCTGACCACCGTGTTCGTCCTAGCTGTATTGTGGCGGATAAATGTGGTGGTTGTCAGTGGCAGCATATTGAGATTAACTATCAAAGGGAAGCCAAGCGACAGCAAATCGTACAGGCATTTCAGCGGATCGCTGGCTTTGAAGATGTGGAAGTACAGCCGGTGTTGTATACCGATAGTTCTCTTAATTACCGCAATAAATCTACTTATCCCCTCGGGCGATCGCAAACCGGACAGGTACAGGCAGGCTATTATCGCCAAGGTAGCCATAAATTAATCAATCTCAATCAGTGTCCCGTTCAAGATGAGCGTCTGCATCCCCTTTTAAAAGAAGTAAAGCAAGATATTCAGGCTCAGGGCTGGTCCATCTATAACGAATCTACCCACCAGGGTAAATTGCGCCATTTATCCCTCAGAATTGGGCAAAATACGGGGGAAATGCTGTTGACTCTGGTTACCACCGATCCTAATTTAGTCGGAATCGAAGATCGGGCACAGACATGGCTAGAAAGATATCCCAGACTTGTAGGAGTAGGTCTTAATCTCAATCGCGATCGCACCAACACTATTTTGGGCAAAACTACCCAGACAATTTTAGGTAAGCCCTATCTAAGGGAAATATTTGCCGGAGTCGAATTACATATTGCGGCAGACACCTTTTTTCAGATCAATACTGGGGCGGCGGAGTTACTCTGGCAGTCGATTGTCAAACAGCTCAACTTGACGGGTTCGGAAACGGCGATCGATGCTTATTGTGGTGTGGGCACTTTTAGCCTACCGTTAGCTCAAAAAATTAAGCAAGTTATAGGAATTGAACTCAATGCTAACTCCATCGCTCAAGCCAAGAGCAATGCCGTGTTGAATCGAATTGACAATGCTACTTTTTATGTGGGTAAGGTCAAAGACTGTTTACAAAAAGTAACAACTAAGCCCGACTTATTACTCTTAGATCCGCCCCGCAAAGGCTGCGATCGAGAGGTAATTGAAGCCATTTTACAGATTGAGCCACCTCATATCGCCTACATTAGCTGTAAACCAGCAACCTTGGCGAGAGACACTAAACTTTTGTGTGCCTCCGGAACGTATAAAGTGGCACAAATTCAGCCTGCCGACTTTTTCCCCCAAACGACTCATATCGAGTGCTGTGTAATGCTTCAGCGATGTTAGCCAGCTCTCAAAACCTTATTTTGGCTGTAGAATTTTGTATAATGTTAGTAATTAAACTCAAAATTTTAACTGCCTCAAGCAAAATAACCCGGCAAGCATAATGACTTTGCCTAGATTGATAAATCGCTAAAGTTAACCAGTACATCATCAAAATTAAGATTGTCGAAATTGCAGATTGCATCCATTAGGGAAAAGTCAGCAGTTTTTCTTCAGATTGGGTATTTGAACAGAAGTCAACCTAAATTCACTTCTCTTTCTATGACTAATGTAGTTACGCCCAATTTACAGATACAGCGCAAATTCTAGAGTTCAATTAGAGGTATACATTAGTGATTGCCATTCCTATTCCTTGGAATAGAAGCAAGTGGAGCACCATGAGTTTCACTTCCACCCTCTATCTTTGTCCTGTTCTCGATCTACTTCTGGTAAACGTACCGCCAGAATGGCATCCGGAAATTAGGCTAGGTTTACAAGAAGCATTGGTCAACGCTGCCAAACACGGCAATAATTTAGACCCGGCTAAAACTATCATTGTCAGGTTTTCAGCTACTAGTAGCGAATACTCTTGGGTAATTGTCGATCAGGGTCAAGGCTTTGCTCCAGGCTGCCAATGCCTCCAGACGAGAACCACTCAAGCACGGGTTTTGCCCACAGAAGAAGCAGAAAATGGTCGGGGGTACTCGATTCTGCACGAAATATTTGACGACGTTCACTGGAATCGTGATGGCACTCAGCTAACTCTTTCCAAAGCGATAGTTCGCACTCGACAAAAGCAACCTTCAATTTGTTGACTTTCATCTTGGCGCTAAAGCGGGAATAAAGTTTGATATACTAGTTAAGCGTTATGCGCGGCGACATAGCCAAGTGGTAAGGCCGTGGATTGCAAATCCATTATCCCCCAGTTCGAATCTGGGTGTCGCCTTAAATAATCAGAATAAATAAAGCTTAGGGCACTCTCAACAAAAGTTGTGACTTGCAAGATAATAAGCGGAAAGACTTATAGAAGAAGCACCCGCTGCCTATCAATCAATTCAACTGTTAATCGATGCTCAAGTCCCAGCAGAGATGTTAACGGTAGTGGCCAAATTAAAGCCTAATTGATGACAGGGTTTAAGCATTGAAGTTGTCTAAGCTATCTATTGTTATCTAAACAAACAAAAAGTTATTAATAATATTACTCAAACATTACTTATTGGGTAACGCCAACCGCTTAAGTTTTTTTAACCAGCGATAAATCCACAAGTCTTTAAAAGGTTCGATGTATTGAGCATCTGACCACAAAACCAGACAGGGCTGTTGGACTACTTGAAGTAATGGTAAATCATCCTTAGAGTCTGTGACTAAAATTGCTGACTCTATTTCTGACTGGGATAAAACTTCCTGCATCATTAATAATTTGCCTTTACGGCGATCTCCCGCACCACGCCAGAATCGACATGCGACTAGGCGATCACATCTGATGCTCATCTGTTCTAAAATTGGCTGAATGATAAAGTTAAAGCCCAGGCTCGCTACGATTACAGGGGCATGGGGATTGGCTTCGACTGCAGCAACTATTTCACGATTACTTTGGGCTTCTGCTAGCTGTCGTGCTTGGTTGCGCCACAAGAATAGCGTCCAGGGTAATAAAATAGTGGGGATAGTTACCAGATACCAATCTCTAGTTTTTGCGCCTCGAAATGAACCGGGCAGCCAATACCAGGGTCTGATTACTCTCAAGAGAATTATCAACAGAAAACCAACCGTACGGGGACGCAAGCTGCCGATATATGCGGCGGTTGAGTTTCTGAGGCATAAAGTTTCATCAAAATCCAAGATTACAGGATTATCTGGAGTTGCTTGAATAATTGTCGCAATTACCTGTTGTGAATCAATAGTCTCGATCTCTTTATTTTGATTCTTGTCCATAAAAAATTATCGAGCTTGAACTTTGGAGTAGTCACACCCAAAACAACACTTACACAATACTTGTAACTATGTATTGATTCTCTAATTCCAGTTTAAAGCGTTTTTAAGACCTCAGCTTCATTTATCAGCCATTTTTCTCCCTGACGAATGAGCTGATAGCGAACTAAAAGATTGTCATTATAAGATTGAGTTTGATCGAGCTGACCATTTTGATAGTGTTGTGCCACCTCTTTCACTTCTGCTTCGACGGTAGCTCGGTTGGCATCTCCGGCATTTATAGTTGCCGAAAGCACAGTTACTTCGTGTTCGTATTGACGATGGAGATTTTCTTGCTGATAGATAGCCGCGCGATCGCGCCAGGTTGTTAATAATGGTTCGGCTAAAATATTATTTAAGCTGTCTATTTGATATTTTCGACCAAAAGCAGCAGCTTTGCTGATTAACCAGGTCTGAATTACCTGCTGAGACTGTTGTTTAAAAGTTAATTTAGGCTTGACTGCTGTCGGTTTAACTGGCTTAGAGGGAATCTTGATTGTCGGGCGATCTAAGGTAACTGCTAGCTGAGTTTGCTCCGTGGTTTTGGAAGGGGATGCGAGAAACAGCTTCATACCCAGATTAGCAATTGTTCCAATTCCCAACACCAAGCCAATAATAAATAACCAGCCCTGCCAGATAGTTGCCGAACTGCGTTTAGGACGACGCTGATTTTTCCGCTTCAGGTTATTACTATGGTGTTTGACTACCGCTGCGGGAACGGCTCGATGCTGTCGTGGTTCTAAGGGCAAAGATAGCGGTTTCCCCGAACGTGGAGGTTTGCCGTGGTTCTTACCATTCAATGGCGTTGATGACGAACCCTGACGTTTGGCGGTGAGAATGGTTCTGCTTCTTTCGATTGTGGCGGTCGATGTTCGATGCTGTTGGCTTACCGGCGTTTTAGCCGCTATTCCTGTCTCTAGAGCAGACGCCTTAGTTGTTCTTGCGGCGGTCGATTTGCCTCTAGGGAATAGATTACGCCATAAAGACACAATTCCTGCGGCCTTAGTTTCTGACGTTCTAACATTCTGTAATGCCGGTTGGGTTTGAATTTCTGACTTAACTGCAGTTTTACTGGAAGCAGCAGGTGCTAGTTCCTCTAAATATGATTGCACCTGAGGGTCGGCAAAATATTCCTTAAGAGTCAGCTCTGTCGTAGGCAGATCGTTAAATTGAGCGACAACATCCTGCACGAGCCATTGTTCGCCATAAAAACAGAGTCCTGGTAGTAAGTCAGAACTACCGAGAGAATGCTGCTGTACCTGTCGGAGTTGACTGGGATCGGGAGAATCCTGAAGCTTGCGAATTGCCTTGTGGGTATGACCCAGCAATAGAGCTGCAATCGACTGTTCCCAGCTAACATCCTGCTTCTCGCTCAGATAGTCCAATTTTCTCTGGGCACGTAATACCAGCTCTGGCTTTTTCAAGCTAAATCCTCGCCCCAAAAGTGAATAGACCGCGAGATAGTTGGCGATCGCCGATTCCGCTTGGCTGGGGTTGTCAAATAGCTCCTGCTGTTCGGCAGAAGTTAGATAAGTTCGCAGTTGCTGAACAAAACAGAGGAACTGGTCGAAATTTAATCCGGAGCGGTCTTCTCCTTTTCCTTCAATCCCCTGGCGCTGTAACAGCATCGACTGGAGTAATTTAAAGCCTTGCCCCCGAGGAGTCGAACCAGTGGGGTTTTGCGAGATTAATTCCAGGACGCGATAGGGACGAAGCTTAGCTAAATCTTGCTCTAACTCTTGCTGAATGTGGGGGAATAAGCTTTTTTGCTGGAGTAGATTGATGCCTAGCTGACCCGAGAGAGCGGCATTTTCGTATTCGCGGCGATGCCACTGTTCTCGACCCAGTTCCATGTATGCCAGGGTTACGACCAAAACCAAATCTTCTTGAGTGGTGTCGAGAGTCACTGCTTCTTCTAGTGCTTCCTGCTCCGCCTCACGCTGGTTAAAATCATCAATGCCAATGCTCAGAACCGTCTCATATTCTCCTAGCTCGTGGAGAATCAGTAAAGCCCCAACAATTTGCTGGGCGGAAATGTCGATTGTCGGGTTGGCAAGAGGTTGTCCGCTGAGATTATTTGCTTCTGGTAGTTCGGCTTCTATTTCTGGTAATTCCGTACCTGTTTCAGCTAATTCCCCTTCACTCTCTGGTGCCTCTGAAGCTACCACCGGCTGCATATTCGACAAAAACTGAGCATCGTAGCTAGCTCTTTGGGCTGAATCCGACAGCACTTGATAAGAATATTGAATTAACTGCTGACGAGCGGCGATGGCTTGCTCGCTGTATTCACGACGAGGCAACTGTAGTTGGCGATCACTATAGGCCTGTTCTAACTGTGCTGTAGTAGCTTTGACAGGAACACTTAAAATACGGTAATAGTCGAGGGGGATTCGCACGATGATAAATTCCTCTGGACGGCTCTAACGTCCCGGTAAGTGACAGAAATAATGAAAGAGCGGAGACTCTTGGTAGCCGATTTTTGCTTCAGGACTCGAACAATTGTTTTACTCTAACGGTTTATATTGCGCTTTTTGCCAGAATTGTAACTCAGCTTTTTAGAAATGCCGACAATATCCAGACTTATTTGCCAAATCACCAATATCCGTAACTTTAATTAACAATTGAATTAACTAAGATGACTTCAACCCAGCCCAAAATTATTGCGATCGACGATGACCCGACTGGCTCCCAAACCGTACATAGCTGTCTACTCCTGATGCAGTGGGATGTAGCGACTTTAGTGCGAGGTTTACAAGATGACTCGCCCATTTTTTTCATTTTGAGCAATACTAGGGCTATGAATCCCCAGGCTGCGGCAGCAGTAACCCGAGAAATTTGCCATAATCTGAAGCTAGCGATCGCCGAAGCTGAGATTGAAGATTTTTTAGTTGTCAGTCGTTCTGACTCTACTTTGCGCGGACATTATCCTTTAGAGACGGATATTATTGCCGAAGAGCTGGGTGGTTTTGATGCTCACTTTCTGACTCCGGCTTTTTTTGAAGGAGGACGAGTTACCCTTGAGGGAGTGCATTATTTAGCCCTAGATGGAGTTAAGACTCCCGTGGCTCAGACAGAATTTGCGCGAGATTCGGTATTTGGCTATAGCCATAGCTATCTTCCCGATTATGTTGCCGAAAAGACTCAGGGGAAAATTAGCGCGGACTCGGTAGTTGAGTTTTCTCTTAGGGATATTCGCCAGGGCGAACTCTCTTCTCGCTTATTGGCACTCCAAGATAATCAGTGTGTGGCGGTGGATGGAGAATCTCAAGCAGATTTCGATCTGTTCGCTCGGGCTGTGTTGCAGACTACCGCTCAAGGTAAGCGTTTTCTTTTTCGCTCTGCCGCTAGTCTGCTAACTTCATTAGCTGGGTTGGGGCAACAGCCAATCCCCGCCGCCGAAATGGCACGCTATCGCCCAACTGATAAACCCGGAGTGATATTGGTCGGTTCTCACGTGCAAAAAACCACCCAGCAGCTAAGTCAACTACTCGAACAGCCGGGAGTAGTTGGAATTGAGGTGGATGTAGCCCATTTGCGAGACGATCCTGAAGCAGAATCGACAATGCTGAGCGCTATTTTGGCCGATGTTATCCAGGTATGGGAGCAAAATAAAACCCCTGTGGTTTATACTAGCCGAGAAGAATTAAGCTTTCCCAGCGTCGAGAGTCGGCTACAGTTTGGCATTAAAGTTTCGGCTTTACTTATGGCAGTGGTTCGAGGCTTACCAACGTCCCTTGGCTTTCTTATCAGTAAGGGCGGCATTACCTCTAATGATGTGTTGAGTGATGCTTTGAAACTAACTCAAGCCCGACTCTTGGGGCAGATCTTACCCGGATGTTCCGTAATTCGTACCGCTGCCGAGCATCCTCAGTTTCCTAATTTGCCCGTAGTTTTATTTCCCGGCAATGTCGGCGATCGAGATGGTCTGGTTGCAGCTTATCAGCGTTTAATAATTTTGTAATCTTTCATCTTCTAAAACTTACGTTAGTATGTGTAGCGTGCAAACACCAAACGCCTAGAAACTAGACATACGTATATTTACGTAAGATCGGGATGGTTACATGATTGAGCCTGCTATCTCCTTAGACCAAAATGACGAACAGCCGAATTCCTCTCCTCTGGTTAATCGCTATGCCCAAATTTATTTGAAGCATGATGACGACCAGATGCTGCTAGTACTGCCTAGTCAAGCCGATATCAGTGCGGATTTACCCTGGTCGGAAACTTGGCAAGAGCTAAAACATCTGTTAAAAACCAAGGAGCAGTCTTGGCAAGTAGGAACAAATGTTTGCTTGATTGCCAAAGATCGACTGCTTGATGCTCGACAATTACAGACCATTGCTGAAACTCTTGATGATGTACAACTTTCCCTGGTGACCGTTAGTACCAGTCGGCGGCAAACGGCAGTAGCAGCAGCAACTAGCGGTTATTCCGTGCAGCAAAAAGCGATCGCCCAACTACCGATTGAAGCCTCACTTGGCGCGGGAGACTCGGCTCTAGCCGAACCACTGTATCTCCAGAGTACGGTTCGTTCCGGGGTAGAAATACGCCACCCAGGCAGTATCATCATTTTCGGTGACTTAAATCCAGGCGGAAAAGCGATCGCCGCAGGAGATATTTTAGTCTGGGGTCGCTTGCGCGGTATCGCCCACGCAGGAGCACAGGGCAATGCCCAATGTCGTATTACGGCACTGCAAATGGAGTTTACCCAGTTACGAATTGCTGACGCGGTAGCTAGAGCGCCCAAATTAAGACCGAGACGCCTATCGCCAGAGCTGGCTTTCATGACTACTGAGGGAATCCGTTTAGCCAAAGCTTCAGAGTTCGCCAAGCGCTATGTGTTTTCATCACCCAGCAAGGCATGGATTGAAAAGGATCGAGCAAAATAACTACAGCCACAAAAATCGTAAGCAAGCAATATGAGTCGTATAATTGTTGTTACTTCAGGTAAGGGCGGCGTGGGTAAAACCACCACCACATCAAATTTAGGAGCCGCGATCGCCAAGCAAAATCGTTCCGTTGCTTTGATTGATGCCGACTTCGGATTAAGAAATTTAGACCTCTTGTTAGGTTTGGAAGAAAGAGTTGTCTATACGGCGATCGATGTTCTGGCCGGGGAATGTCGTCTTGCCCAGGCCTTAGTCAAAGATAAACGTCTCAAGGGTTTGGTTTTGCTGCCCGCCGCTCAAAACCGCAATAAAGAATCGGTTCAGCCCGAACAGATGAAGAAAATTGCCACTGCCTTGGCTAAGGGATACGACTATATTTTAATTGACTGCCCGGCGGGAATCGAACTGGGTTTTCGTAACGCTATTTCTGCCGCCAAAGAAGCCCTGATCGTCACTACTCCTGAAGTTGCTGCGGTTCGAGATGCAGACCGTGTAATCGGTCTATTAGAAGCGGAAGGGGTCAATAAGATTAGTCTCATCGTCAATCGTGTCAAGCCCTGGATGGTGGAAGAGAACAAAATGATGAGCGTTGAAGACGTGCTCGAACTACTAGGCGTGCCGTTGATTGGCGTTGTTCCCGACGACGAGAAAGTAATTGTCGCGACTAATAAGGGAGAGCCTTTGGTACTAGGAGAATATGAGTCCATTCCCGCTCAGGCCTATTCTAATATTGCGCGGCGTTTGGAAGGAGAAAAAGTGCCGTTTCTCGACCTCATGGCAAACCAAGGCAATATTCTTACCCGCTTGCGTAAGATGTTTGGTGGCTAACCAACATTAGTAAATTAGATCTCCTACAGATCTTGCTCAATATTTCACAATATCTTTGTTATCGACGCGATCGACTGCGTCTGCTTCCCTGCGTAAAACATGTTGAACACGATTAAAAGGTTTCTGGAAATGCTTTTTCCCTGGAATAATAACGCTAACAGCCGAAGTCATGCTAAAAGCCGTCTCAAGCTAATCATCGCTCATGATCGCGCCAGTATCAATCCCGATATGATGGAGGCAATGCGAGAAGAGATTTTGGATGTAGTAGCTCGTTACGTTGAAGTAAACCGCGATGAGATGCAGTTTTCTCTTTCTAATGACCAGCGCATGACCTCACTAACGGCTAATTTGCCCATTCGTCAGATCAGACGTTTGGGAGATTTACAAGAACATCTTAAAGAAAATAAGTCTCTCGATCTCAAACATATAGAAGTTACTGAATTAGACTCAGAAACGAAGACTAATGTCCAAAACAAATAAAAACAAATAGTTATTTATTTATGCGGCTAAATAGTCTCATAGCATAGCGGCGATCAAAAAGTGGTGACAATATTAATTCTAACTATTTCGCCCTGACCCCATAACCGCAAAGCAACTCTTTATTTGATACTTGCCAAGCTGTCATCAAGCATTGTGAAAGCTATATTTGCTCGTTCAAATTTTTTGTCTATCTCTGCATCATATATGTTCTCTTACAGTAATTAAGATTTTGTTCGATTTTACTTGAGTACCCCAATCAACAGTTTCATCAAAAAATAGATACGCTCTTTATACAGCAAGACTTTTATAGCTGTGGGAGCGTTTTTTTATTTCCATCTTAAAGATCAAGCTCAAAAAATCAAACTGCTGTCTCTTCCCATAGTCCCATAGGGAGATAAAAGCCGAATGATATACTAATAGACCCCTATAAGTTTCAAACTATTAGCATGGCGGAAAAAACAGCAGGTATAAAAATAATTAGCGATAATCGTCAGGCTCGTTATCTTTACGAAATACTTGAAACCTATGAAGCGGGAATGGTTCTAGTTGGGACTGAAGTCAAGTCAATTAGGGCAGGTAAGGTTAATTTAAGAGATGGCTATGCTTTTATCAAGAATGGCGAAGCCTGGTTGAGCAATGTACATATTTCCCCCTACGATGCTGGAGGCGACCACTTCAATCACGAGCCGTTAAGAATTCGCAAGCTCTTGCTACATCGCAAGGAAATTAACAAGCTTATCGGTCAAACAGAACAAAAAGGTCTAACCCTCGTCCCCCTAAAAATGTACTTTAAAGGAGGAAGAGTAAAAATTGCCCTGGGTTTGAGTAAAGGTAAAAAGCTACACGACAAGCGAGAAACCGTAAAGAAACGCGACGACAAACGAGCCATGGCAAGAGCGATGAAACGAGATTAGTGATTACTGATTACTGGTTACCGATTAGTAATTACTTGCTTTCTTTAGGCAATACTTGATCGCTACATTTTACGCTGTCATAGAAGCTCGCGATAATTGCCAACACCAACCACCAAACTGTATTGATTTGTGGACGATACCAAACTGTATCGACAAAGCCATGAAACGCTAAACTGACCGTAGCGGCGATCGCGGCAATTAGATATAATCCCCGAGGATCTCTAGTCTGTTTTAGTCTAAATAAGTGACCTAAACCATGATTAACCGTCACCGTAATCAGCCAGACAAAGCAGCCAAAGCCAATGTAGCCCATTTCGACTAAATGTTCTAGATAAACTGAATAAGCACTAAGAGCGGGATAGCGCGAGTTCATGTAGCGAGGATAAATTTGGTTAAAGGCATCGTTACCAGGGCCAATGCCAATCAGGGGATAGTCTTTGATAATTTTGAAACAGGCATGCCACACTTCAATCCGAAAGTTATTGCTGCTGTCTTCTCTGCCGGCAAAAATGCTCAATAACCTGAGCCTCAGAGGTTCGAGAGTGATAAATGCGCCGAGCAATAGTATCCCCAGAGAACTAAACACAAGGGGGAGCAGCCATGTTTGCCAAAATTGCGGCAGGTACTCGCGCCACCAAGCGTAAAATAATAGTAATAACGTTCCAATTAGCACCGCCATTGCCAACCAAGCACCCCGGCTATCGGTAAAAAATAAGCAGGCAGAATTTAATCCCGTCATAATTACCGCAAGAGTCTTTTGAATCCATCCCTGCCAGATAAAGATAGCGGCAATACTCAAAGCGATCGCTGGTAAGAGATAACCCCCCAGCAAATTAGGATTGCCCAAATAACTGTAAACTCTAGTATCGTTTGCTAAAGCAGAATTAGGATCGTTCCAAGTTGCCAACTGCTGTACGCCAAAAAATTCTTGACGGATACCGTAGGCGCTCACCATTAAAGCCGTCAATAGATACCCTGTGGTCACCCAATTATACAATCTGGGATCCCTCAGTAATCTGGCGGCAAGAGCGAACAACACTAGATACAAAGTTAGATTAATCCAGCCTGTCAAAGCGGCTGTTTTTACCGGAGAAAAGGCGGTTGCCACCGTCGCTACACACCAGTACGAAAATACTAGTATATGTATTGGTGTAATTACGGTTCTTTGAGGTGCAGTCAAGATCGTCAGTACCCAGAATGCTGCCACTGCTAACAGCAAGACCCCAATCAAAGTAGTAGAAACATAGGGTGCCAGAAGAAAAACCAGACTAATCAAGCCCGCGCCTATAGCTTCAGACCATTGAAATAACCAACTGCCCTGTCGCCAGTCTGAGAGCCAACCTGATAGCTGATGAAGATAGCTGCCCTGCTGCCATCGTTCCAGTTGGGGTTTTGAAAACGTGATAATTGACCAGGCCGATTTCATGGGTCAGATAATTAAGTTCTAAATTGAACATTAATATCCTAAACTACGTTTCCCGACAATCAAGAAATTTAGCTTGGCGATCGCCTTGAGAAGCGAACAATTGCTAAGGTTAGTCATACATCATGCCGAATCACCTTTAGCCGCGGAAATTTGCAGTAAGTAACGATATCCCGAACGAGGAGAACCCTGCACCACAACATTGCCTCCATGTAATTCAGTTAGGTGGCAGCAGAATAGCAAGCCGAGGAGATCGCGAGGAATCTTATTAATATTTTTGTCCGCCTTATTTTCTCGGTCAATAACCATCATCAACGCCGATGATGTCAAAACCTGATGGCTAGACTGTAATAAACTGTTCGCTTTGACTGTCGGAGAATCAGAATCTTTGGCTAGTTCTAATGCCTGAGTTACGGCATGAGCATTGAGCTTAGTTTCGCTAAAATCATTACCCAGCCAAGGATGAGTCATCACGATCGCTATATTTAAAGCGCCATCACGCTGAGAAACATGAATCTTGATTTCTCCACCCGGTTCGGACATTTCGAGAATACTCGCAATCAGATAATAAAGAGCTTGACGCACTTTTTCTTTATCTAGAGTCCACAGGCGATTGCCCGGCTCAATTGAGAAATAGATTACCTGTTGGTATTGTTTCGCTAGATCTCCCAGGCTATTAATAACCTGCTGGCACAACATTTCAATGTCTACCGTTGTGAGATTAATCTCCGAACTGCGATCGCTTAAAACTCCTAAACTGACGATTTCATCTACCAGGGAAATTAAATTCTTGCCGCTATCGTGGATAATCTCTAGATATTCTCTTTGCTTGATGGTCAAGGGACCATACACTTCTCTGTGTAAGACGCTGGCCATGCCGATTACCGAAGTTAGGGGGTTTTTTAACTCTTGAGTTAGCTGTGCCAATAGCTTGAGTTTAATCGGACTAGTTTGCTCCTGTTCCGTTGCGGTGATGCTATCTTCTCCGGTACTCGACTGCTCGATGGTGCTATAATCTCCATCTCTCCGGGCATTATGCCACTGTAGTACCGTTGATGAGGTAGTTGCATTGCTACAGTCTTCGATTAAACGATGTCGTTCAAATTCGCCCAGATACCAATGAGCCAACAACGATAAATGATCAATATCGCGATCATCGAAATCTCTAGTTACCCAGTCCATTACTTCTAGCGTTCCAATACAGATGCCGGTGGCAGTCATTAAAGGCACTCCCAGGTAGGCTCGAATCCCATAATGCTGGGTCAAAATACTTCTGGTAAAAGTACTGCTGCTGAGGGTGTTGGCTATCGATAGAGGTTGCTGACTATCAATCACATGAGCGCTAAAAGATTCGTGTAGAGGAATTTTACGCTGTACGGCTAACTGATTGGTTAGATCTATACTCGACAATCCTACCGCTGACTTAAACCACAATTCATCTTCTACCGCCAGACCTAAAATGGCGATTGGAGTACTAGAAAAACTTGCTGCTTTTTGAGTTATTTCTTCGAGAATTGGCAAGGCTTCCGAAGCCATCAGACCCAGATCGTTAAGCATCTGAGTTCTCTGTTGTCTTCTGACGGCAGGAGCAAGATTATCTAGACGGCAAAAAAGCTGGTTTTTGGGTTTGGTCATATTATTGGCTGGCAATCCTAAATCTACTGCTTCCACTGGTATTACTAATTTTTTAATAAAAGTTATTGTTTATTAATGCAGTAGCTAATTCTGCATATTTTCCGTTGGTATGCAGTATCACGCCAGATATTAATTTTAGTTTCAGATTAAGACGACACAGATAATTTGCGTGTTTTTAGCCTGCTTATTCTAAAGTTCCCGAAAAGATAACCGAACAAACATTTTTAGCACAAGCCGCTAGTTTTTTCCCTCGCTCGGCGCTCCTGGCTGTAACAAAAGGCACTATTGGTTGACGCTATAAACTAGTCAGAAAACTCCAGACAACAAGGAGAAGTCCCGAATAACTGCTATGGTCACATCAAACAACTATTGCCTAGGGATATTATGATGCATCTTTCCAAGCTGGATGGTCAAAAATAGCGTCAATCACTCTTACTCCTCGCAGCTGATTTGATAGGGGTAAGTGACCTTGGGGTGCAGAGAGATCCCAAGTGAATTCTTGAGGATAGCGCGTCCAGCTATTACCAGATTTCCAATTAATTTTAGGCCACAATTTAGTGTAATCTTTGCCCACAGACAGCCATATACGTCGCTGAACCGAAAATCCAAACTTTCCAACTGAAGACATCTGCCACAGAAGGTCTAAAGTGATCAGATCGATTTTAGGGAGACTAGCAACTTCAGTAAAGTAAATCCATTTACGCTCTACTGCTGCGGTACCGGCTATCTCGCACATTTTCTGTAACGTCAATACATCAGCCTGCTGAAACTCTTGTCGTGCCAATAACTGCTGGAGCGATTGATAGTCAATTTCTCGCGCCGATTCTAAGGGAACAGTACCAGACGGGAAATTGTGGTACAAAAACTCTCGAATTTGTTTACTGGGGTTGAGATATAGAGCTTGATATGCTTTTCCCAACGCCAGGTCGAGATAATTATCGCGGGTATCGACCATCCAATCCTGCAAGATTTTTAAATCCGACTCATCTCCTGCTAACAGATGCTCTACTGCTTTTAGTCGCTCCTTGACTGATTCCGAATATAGCGAATGGTCGATGCTTATATCTTGCATGTAATCTTTTCCTACCGCGAAGTACTTGGCAAACTAACAAGTTTCCGGCTGATTAATTAGGCTTTACACCAATGTTAGAAACAAACGACCATAAGCGTTTGTACTCAGTCCGATCTTTATGCAAATCCTATCATGGTTTTGGAGGAGATAACGGCGTAAATTGCATTTGTCATCGCCCCTCATCTAGCCTAGTTTGCACCTGTAAATTAACGCAAGGGAATTTCAAAGAATTAGATTACTCAGGATCGCCAGCTTTGGCAAAGCGATCGCTCTCAAACAGAATGAAGATATAGCTCAAACTTTTTCATAACCCTGTTCATAGGCAAAGCGTACTAGCTGAGTCCGATTATTGAGGTTGAGTTTGTTTAAAATATTGCTGAGGTGTGTCTGTACGGTTCTAGGGCTGATGAATAGACGCTCGCTAATTTGCTTATTAGTATATCCCTGGATCGTCTCCCAAAAAACTCGTTCTTCGGCGGGGGTGAGGGGCAAGGGTTCGGGGTCGGAAATAGACACGGGAGGGTCGTTGGCGGCGACATTCCCAGAAATTTGCCAGGCGTTATTAGTCTCGGGGGAGTTATGTTTAGATTGGGGATGGGCGAGCTGTTCGATTAAGTGCACGATCTCGGCGTGAACTCGGCGTGATCGCTCGATTAGGGCTTCAATATTAGCCAATAGCTCTTTCATCTCGAAGGGCTTACTCAAATAACTGTCCGCACCGATAGTATGACCCTGAACGCGATCTTCAAGTTCGTTCTTGGCGGAGAGAAAGATAAAGGGAATTAACTTACCCGAAGGCTGTGATCGTAGTTGACGGCAAAATTCAAAACCATTCATTTCGGGCATAGAAACGTCAGAAACGATCAGATCTGGTACATCCTGACTAAATCTTGCTAGAGCATCCTTGCCAGAACCAACCGAAATTACCTGATATCCTTTCTGTTCGAGAGAATTCTGTAAGACCTGCCGCAAAGTTAAATCGTCATCTACTACCAGTATTTTTTTCATTTCGTATTGCTAAAATTATCGGTTTTGCTCTGCTTCTATTGCATTTTATCTATATTGGTCATTCTGCCACTAGACTTAAATGAAAACGAAATTTTAAATTTGCCGGTGAAAGACAATGCTTTAAGTTTTGTTCGCGCAAATTCACAACAAGTTACTTTGCTACTGTCAATTGAAGGCTACTTAATTGTACTGTAGCTATATTAAATTTGTTCTTGACTAGAGTTCTATGTACGAAAAACTTACTCCTCCTACCCAAGGTGCCAAAATAACGTTCCAAGACGGTAAGCCGCAGGTTCCCGATAACCCCATTATTCCTTTTATTCGCGGCGATGGAACTGGGGTAGATATCTGGCCGGCGACAGAAACAGTTATTAATGCGGCGGTAAAAGCTGCTTATGGTGGACAGCGACAAATCAACTGGTTCAAAATCTATGCGGGGGATGAAGCTTGCGATAAGTATGGCACCTATCAATATCTGCCACAAGATACCTTAACTGCGATCGAAGAATATGGTGTAGCCATCAAAGGCCCCTTAACTACCCCCGTTGGTGGCGGCATTCGCTCCCTTAATGTGGCATTGAGACAAATTTTTCAGCTTTATGCTTGTGTCCGTCCCTGCCGTTATTATCAAGGCACTCCTTCTCCCCACAAATATCCAGAAAAATTAGAGGTGATTGTCTATCGCGAGAATACCGAAGATATTTACCTGGGAATCGAATGGCCTGCGGGGAATGATACTGGACGCAAGCTAATTGACCTACTCAATCAAGATTTAATACCCAGCACTCCAGAACACGGCAAAAAACAAATTCCCCTTGATGCGGGGATTGGTATCAAACCAATTAGTAAAACTGGCTCCCAACGTTTAATCAAAAAAGCGATTCAGCAGGCTCTTACCCTTCCCCCTGCCAAGCAACAGGTGACTCTGGTGCATAAAGGCAACATTATGAAGTATACCGAAGGTGCATTTCGCGATTGGGGCTACGAGCTGGTTAAACAGGAATTTCGAGCCGAATGTATTATCGAACGGGAATCTTGGATTTTAAGCAATAAAGAAGCGACCCCCGACTTGAGCGCCGAAGATAATGCCCGCCAGATCGACCCAGGGTATGATTCTCTGACTCCGGAGAAGCAGGCTAAAATTTGCCAGGAAGTTGAAACAGTGTTGGCGGAAATTTGGGATACTCACGGCAACGGTCAGTGGAAAAATAAGGTGATGGTTAACGATCGCATTGCCGACAGCATTTTTCAGCAGATTCAAACTCGACCCGATGAGTATTCGATCTTAGCTACCATGAACCTCAACGGCGATTATCTATCTGATGCCGCCGCTGCTATTGTTGGTGGTTTGGGAATGAGTCCCGGGGCTAATATTGGCGATAATTGCGCTATTTTTGAAGCGACCCACGGTACTGCGCCCAAGCATGCTGGACTTGATCGCATCAATCCCGGGTCGGTCATTCTCTCTGGGGTAATGATGTTAGAGTTTATGGGCTGGCAAGAAGCAGCAGACTTAATTCAAACTGGATTAGCTAAGGCGATCGCCAATCGAGAAGTTACTTACGATCTAGCCCGACTGATGGATCCCCCTGTAGACCCCCCACTTAAATGTTCTGAGTTTGCCACCGCAATTATCAAACACTTTACTTGAGTTAATTGCTTGAATTCTAAAGAATCTAGGCGCTTAATTACAAGCACAAGTAGGGTTTAAGGCTCAATTTCCCGGCAAACATATGCTATTTTGTCGGGT
>JBCBIN010000005.1:0-24840 GCA_038524555.1 Cyanobacteria bacterium J06623_7
TTTTTGAATTATGAATAGAGCACCCAATAGTAAGAGGGGAATGAGTAAAATATAGGCATAGCCGAGATAAGCCATTAACTTTAACCGTCTACGGTAATAGGCTGGTTTCTGGCGAGCCATCCCCTCAATTTTTCGGACAAAGGCATCAAACCCTTCAGGTGTATATAGATCTAAGGATCGGGATTGAGTTGTCTGTGGCATTGCTCATTCTTGAGATAGCTTTAGTTGTAAGAGATAGTTAAATATCGAAAATTATGGATCAATTCATCGCTTGGTATTGTTGAATAAGTAATAATTCAAGCGATCGCGGTAACAGTTTTAAACTTAAGATAATGGAGCAAAAGGCGAATGAATTGGCGACTCAACAAATTGTCTTTCGCAATCGAGGCATCTGTAATATTGTTTTCTGTGACGACGACCGTTTTTAGTCGTTTTTTCTGAGTTGCATTGAGGACATTTCATCCTCTTAATATACCCAAACTATCATTACCTATTCAGCAACGCCTATTTTAGGTTATGGTCTTGTATTTCTTACAGCTTATGACTTATAGCTTAAAATAAGTCACTTTCATTTTTAATTCACGTGTAGACGTAATTGTTGGTTTATTAAATTGTCAGGGGAATAATATAAGCAATGGTGGGGATGGTTAAGGTTATGACTAAAATATTACTGTAGGGGTTCGGGTAGAAGCCTCCTACTTGAGATATGTCGATCGCCCTGCTGCCACGAGTATAAATAATTATGAACAGCAATAACTACGAAGTTGTCATTATTGGCGCTGGAGTCTGCGGTACAGCTTTGCTTTACACTCTGAGTAACTATACTAACGTCAAAAGCATTGCCCTGATTGAGAAAGAGGCAGATGTGGCTTTAGTTAATTCTTTTACCACGAGCAATAGTCAAACCCTTCACTTCGGTGATATTGAAACTAACTATACCTTGGCTAAGGCGGAGAAAGTTAATGCGGGGGCGAGTTTAGTCAAAAATTATCTGCTCACGCAAGATTGCCAGCAACAAGTCTACACTAAGTACCATAAGATGGTTTTAGGAGTTGGCAGCGCCCAGGTAGCGAAGCTAAGAAGCAGATACGAACAGTTTAAACATCTTTTTCCCGATTTAAGACTGTTAGAACGAGAGGAAATAGCTCTCAAGGAACCTCAGGTATTGCGCGATCGCCCCGCAGACCAAGAAATTTTGGCTTTATATACCGATGAAGGTTATGCCGTAGATTTCAATCGTCTGGCTCAGTCATTTGTGGCTAATTCTCTTAGTAATACCGATACTAAAATCGATCTGCTACTAGAAACTAAGGTCGGGCAAATAGAACAGCAGGAGTCGCAGTATCAGCTAAAAACTTCAGCCGGCATAGTTACAGCTAAAGTAGTGCTAGTCGCCGCAGGAGCCCATAGTCTGTTATTCGCTAAGTCCCTTGGCTATGGTTTGGATTATGCTCTACTCAGCGTTGCCGGCAGCTTTTATTTCGCGCCCCAGTTGCTTCGGGGTAAGGTTTATACCGTTCAGCGACCCAAATTACCTTTTGCCGCCATTCATGGCGATCCTGAAGTTCACGATGCCGATATTGCTCGTTTTGGCCCTACTGCTAAAGTTTTACCGATGTTAGAACGCCATCACTACGGTAGCGTGATCGAATATTTTCAGACTGCGGGGTTGAGCCTAAAAGCCCTACTCAGCTTTGCTAATATTTTGTCTGACCCCATCATTTTTAAATATATTGCCCTTAACTTCCTCTACGATTTTCCGGTTATTGGCAAAAGACTGTTTATCAAAGAGGTGAGAAAAATCATTCCCACGATCTCCCTCAAGGATTTAACCTATGCCAAAGGCTATGGTGGCGTACGTCCCCAGGTAGTCAACCTCAATACGAAAGCTTTAGAGATGGGAGAGGCAAAAATAGTCGGCGATCGCATCATTTTCAATATCACTCCTTCCCCGGGAGCATCAACCTGCCTACAAAACGCCTTAGAAGATACTACCCGCCTAATTAATTTCTTAGGGGATGGATATCAGTTTCAGCAAGAACAATTTTTAGAAGACTTGTCCCATCAATCTACGAGCAGTCCTTTACCATAAACCCAACAGAGTCGTTGCTGACTTGTTACTTTTGACTTTCCTGCAATTGCCATACTTTTCCTGGCAGCATTTCCAAACGGAGACGATGATACTTAGACAAACTGGGGCGATGTCCCACGCTAATAAAGGTCGTGTGATTATCGATTAAATGTTGATAGAGACGGGCTTCATTCTCGATGTCCAAAGCGCTGGTAGCTTCATCTAAAACAACATACCGGGGCTGATTAATTAAAATCCTTGCAAAAGCCAAACGCTGCTGCTCACCTAAAGATAAAACCTCGTCCCAATCTTGTTCCGTATCAAATCCTCCCGAAAGTTCGGCTAAGTCGGCTAAATTAACTTCTTTCAACGCTAGATTTAGCTGTTCGTCGCTCACGTCAAGAGTATCGTGGGGATAAATTAGCTGGCTGCGTAGGGAACCCAAAATCATATAGGGTTTTTGGGGCAAAAACAGCATCTGAGTTAGGTCGGGACGATAGATCTTGCCGCTACCCGAATTCCAGAGTCCGGCGATCGCTCTAAGTAAAGAACTCTTACCGCAGCCACTCGCACCGGTAATCAATAACCCCGCTCCCGGCGGCACAATAACCGATAAATCTCGTACTAAGATGCGCTGATAGTTGGGGGTTTGTAGGGTTAAATGTTCAATTGCCAGCTTGTTCTGCTTGACGGTATCGATTGTCGGACAGTCCAAAATAGCTTCGCTTAAGGCTACTTTCGGTTGGTCGAGATAGGTTTTAAGACTAGATAGGCGATCAACGCTGGCAGCAAAGGCGGTTAGTGATTGAAACTGCTCGACAATAAAGTTTAAGGAGCGAAAAATAATTGCAAAAGCTCCCGCTGCCTCCGTAACCTTGCCTACCTCCAAATCTCCCGACAATACCTGGGGAGAAATGATAATTGCCGGCAAAATATAGGGAAAGAAGTTATAGGCGTGGGTAAACAAGCCCAAGTAGACCTCGCGCCAACGCACCAACAAATTAAAATTCTCGAAAACCTCATCAAACTTGCGTTTCAGACTCTGATTTTCTTGAGTTTCTCCCTGATAAAAAGCGATCGATTCGGAATTTTCCCTAATTCTGACTAAGCCAAAGCGAAAATTAGCCTCTTTCTGGATTTGACTAAAGTTAATTTTGACCAGCTTTCTACCGTATACCCCGACTACCAGCACAGTTCCCAATAGAGAATAAACGATCAGAATATAGACTAGTCGCTGAGAAATCTGCCAGAGAGCAAAGCTAAAGGCAATCACCTGAAAGACCGAGCTAACCAGAGACAGTAAAAAGCTCAAAGAATCAACGGTAAAGCCCTTAATATCCTCGGCAATCCTTTGGTCGGGGTTATCGATGTCGCGATTAAAATTACCTAGTTCATAAAAGGCACGCTGACTGAAGTAACGGTTGAGAAATTGACCGGTCAACCAACGACGCCAGTAGTTACCTAAAATGCCCTGCACATAGCGAAAGCCGGCAAATAAAGGAACATAAATAACTAGGACGATAAAAAAAGTTCTGATTGTCGTCCAAAATCGATCTACTTCTTTGGCAGAAAGAGAAGAAATGATATTTCCCTGCTGCTGATTGAGCATAACGCTAAGCTGGGTGTATGCCACTAGCAAGAGAAACAAAAAAGCCAGTAGACTTAATGCCCCTTTCTTTTCATTGCCCAGCCAATATAGCTTTGCTAGCGACCAAAATCGCTTGAGTATGCTGAAGTTAAATCGATTCATCAAATTTGGTTTTAAATATTTTTAAATAATATAAATAATAGAAATTACGAATAAAAATCCTGCTTGAGTATTCTCCAATAGCTAACTAGTTAGGCTTTGTCTTTATATGGGGCAGAATTAACCACGTAGTCGAGCAAACCATCACAGGCATCATAGAGTAGCTCAATTACATAGTCAAAACCATCAGCACCGCCATAGTAGGGATCGGGGACTTCTTTGTCGGGTTTTTCGCTGGCGAAATCACACATCATACGAATCTTGTCCTCATATTTGCCCTCTCGGTCTAAATACAAAATGTCCTCATAATTAGCTCGATCCATGGCTAAAATTAAATCGAAGTTTTGTAAGTCATATGGCTTTAGTTTACGCGACTGTCCTACTAGCTCTAATCCTTTTTTATTGGCAGCCAGATTCATGCGTCGATCTGGTGCAGCACCGATATGATACCCCGACGTGCCGGCGGAATCGCAGATAATTTTATCGTTTAAACCCGCCGACTCAATGAGCTGATTCATAATGTTCTCGGCGGATGGCGAGCGACAAATATTACCCAAACAGACAAACAGTAATTTATAGGTCATGGATATTTTTAGGCGAGGAGCTGACTAGTTTTAGGCGAGCAAAAGTTAGCAGATTCTGCTTCGGTAAATGTACCACAGAGTCTTGTAATAAAGCTGGATGGGAGCCAGGAGAACATATAAATGAAATTTCTCGGCACAATTAGAGCACAATACCAGGGCGTGAAAGTAGATTAGTTTGTGCTTAACGTTTATTAGTCATGACCGCTGGCTTTTTGGCTAGCTGTTCTGAAATATAAAGATTAAGATATTCCCAGCCATACCTAAAATTACGCTAAAAACTACGCTAGTTTTTCTTATATCAGCCCGTCAGAGGCACTAATCCCCAATGCGATCGCCCTGACATATATTTATATTTATTAGTGAGAAAGTAACTTAATGTTCAGGTCTAAAGCTAAACAACGCCGTATCTTTACCCATCGTCGTCGCCCAAGGCGCTTTTCTTGGTTGGGAGCGATCGCTTCAGTCGGTTTATTTTTATTAACCTTAGAGCTATTGACCAGAATTTTTGTCGATCTTTCTGGCGATCGCAGTAAGTATGCGCGGGCAGAGTTAAAATCAGACCTGATTAATGCCTATAATCTTGATTTTGTCTCATCTAGTGAACTAGAACGTAGCCCAGATAGAGACTCACTCCAGGCGACTAGCAATATCTCCGTCGGCTATAGTTTGGTGGGAGATCGACAGACCGAACTCTGGCAGATTAACCAAGAAGGTTTTCGCGATCGCGAGGCCGTGCCCCGACAAAAGCCGCCAGGGGAAATACGCGTTTTTCTTTTAGGTAACTCTACTGCCTTTGGCTATGGTAGCCCCAACAACTCCAGCACTATTTCTGCCCAGCTAGAAAGCCGACTTCAGCAGCGACTCCAGCAGCAGCAAGCCTCACCCCAACAGTATCAGCCCGCCACCTTACCCCAGGATGAGCAAGAGCGACAAAAGTATTTAGCTAAACCTCCCCGCATGAAACCCGGTAACTATCGCGTAATTAATGCCGCCGTTCCTGGCTACGCTTCGGGGAATGAACTAGCACAGCTAGCGTTACAGGTGCTTAAATACCAGCCTGATTTAATCGTCGTGTTAAATGGTTATCAAGATCTACTGCTGCCCAGCGATCGCTCGGCAACCACAGCACCACTAAAACAGGTTAACCGAGAAGACAAGCTTAAAAGTCTGGGGGCATATTTAGATCGAGCCCTCGAACCAATTCAAAATAATAGTTATCTGGCTCAAATTACGGCTAAAAGATGGGTTAAGCCTCAAGGAGAAAAAGCACTGGCCGATTTTTTGCTCGACGAATCTACCGGCAATCTAGTCCGGCATCTACCCCAAGATCAGGCAGAACTTCAGGCACGAGTAGATCGCTATCTGGAGCATCAAAAACAAATGCTCAGCTTGAGTGCGGCGGCACGAGTCCCTCTATTAGTAGCGATTCAACCAGAAATTACGGGGCGCAATCCCAGTCAGCTAACCGCTACCGAAGGCAAAATTGCGACGGAGTTAGGCAGAACCTACATCAAGCAAGTTAGAGAAAGCTACCCTGTCTTGATTGGGGCAGCTAAACAGCTCGCTCGCTCCTATCCGAATAATATTAAGGTGCTAGATCTCTATAAGCTAACCGATAAGTATCCCTCGCCTAGCTTTGTCGATGCAATTCATCTAAATGAAGCCGCCAATCAAAAAGTCGCAGAACAGCTTTACTACGGTATTTCTAGCTTGTCGAAGATGCAGCTTAAACCTCAATTAGCGCCCCAGGCAACGTCAGCGTATGTCCCTCGTCGATAGTTATTCCTTTATCTAAGAAACTCAGGTTTTAAAGTTTTTCTGAGAGTTACCCTAAAGAATATCTCGATCCTGCCCGACAGGACACTTTCGGATAAGAGCTGAGAGCTGAAAGCTAAAAACTAGCAAACTCGAACGAAACTAATCCACATCAGGCGTTTAACTATCAAATGTAGCGGGTTTGACCTCACTCATGATCGCTTTGCCCTTGGCAGAAATAGATTTAGCTTCAATAAAAATATTCTGAATCTCTGTATATTGGCTTCTAATTGAGCTTTCTAAACGTTCGACGGCGATCGCCAATTTTTCGGTTTCTAGCTCATCGATAAATTTAATCTCTAGATTGAGTAAAATTTCTTCGGGGCCAAAATGTAGCGTCAAGACCTTAATTACTTTTTCTACCGCCGGATCGTCGTTAGTAATTTTTCTGATATTGGCTACCACTTCTGGTTTTGCTCCTTCACCAATCAACAGATCCTTACTTTCTGTCGCCAGCAATAGTGCCACACCACAGAGAATTATGCCGATGATGATTGATGCTACTCCATCAAGGTAAACATTACCCAGTAAATGCCCGCTGAATACACCAATAAAGGCCACAAACAGACCAATTAGTGCCGCCGTATCTTCAAACAAAATCGTAAAAACGGTCGGGTCTTTACTCGCTCTGATTGCTTTCCAAAAGCTATCTTCTCCCTTGTTCGCCAAAAACTCTTGCAGCGCTACATTCCAAGAATAACCTTCAAAAATTACCGCAAACGCCAAAACGCCATAATTCCAGCGCGGATCGGTCAGGGGTTCTGGATGTCGGACGTGTTCGATACCTTCATAGATTGACATGCCGCCACCAATGGCAAAGATAAATAGCGCCACAATTAAAGTCCAAAAATAAAGCTCTTGTCCGTAGCCAAAGGGATGGCTATCATCGGCTGGTTTTTTACTCAGACGCAGCCCCAGCAGCAAGAGTAACTCATTCCCCGTATCGACTACCGAATGAATGCCTTCTGAAAGCATTGCCGAACTCCCTGTAATTGAAGCGGCGATAAATTTAGTTATGGCGATCGCAAAATTAGCTGCCATCGCGGCATAGATGGTCTTTTTGGCTGAACCAGACATTAGATTCTTAAATAGTTGTTAAGCATCGATACTGCAACCATATTAAGCCGAGTTCTTCCGTAGCTGCAAAGAGACAAAGAGTAATACGCCCAAAGCAGATGAACTACGTAAATTGTTATGTATACCAAGAAGATATGACTCTAAAGGTTTGATACACTTGACTTTGAAGTTAAATGGCTCTTATTTTATATAGTCATGAAACCCCAAGAACGAGAGAGTTACGACTAGTATTTTTCTCGACCTACATAACATAAAATTCATTTTCAGGAGAATAATCAATTATGGTTCAACGAGGTTCTAAAGTCAGAATTCTTCGTCCCGAATCCTATTGGTATAACGAAGTTGGTTCGGTAGCAACTGTTGACACGAGCGGGATTCGCTATCCTGTCGTCGTCCGCTTTGACAAAGTAAATTATGCTGGCGTAAACACAAACAATTACGCTGAATCAGAGGTAAAAGAGGTTAGTCCTCCAGCCAAAAAAGCGGCTAAGAAAAAGCCGGCTGCTAGCGCCAAAAAAGCACCTGCTGCCCCGGCAAAAGATGCGGCAAATACAGATAAGAAGCCAAGTCCCGAAAATAAAGGTTAAGGTTAAGCCGAACGCCATTAATTTTTTTTCCTCAGTGGTTTGAGTCTAAAACTGCTGGGGATTTTTAATTTGGCAGATAATACGAGCGATCGCCATTATTGCTGTTGTTTCCAGTCATCGGTTAGTAAGCCACTATAGCCCCAGTTTTCGTCTTCAATTTCTTGAATTACGATGTGGACATGTTCCGGCTTTTTGCCGAATATTCGGACAATCGAGTCGGTAACATCCCGAACCAATTCAGCCTTTTGTTCTCTGGTGCTTCCGGTTAAAATTTGAACGTTGACAACGGGCATATTTACTTATGGTGTTTTGAATGTCTATTTTGTAGCTAGCGATCGTGGTTAATAAAAGGTACGGCGACTAATTTGCCTGATGCTTCGCCCACTTTAACTTCTAAACCTGGTCCTCCCGCCTTGGTTCGCACGTATCCCAAGCCAAAACCAGTCGATTCCCTCTCGGTATAGCTAGTGAGGACACCAATTTTTTTATCGGCGAGGGTAATTGGAGTTGGAGGTTCGATCGCCCGATCTAATTCAATTCCCCAGAGCTTTTGCTTAACGCCATTATAGGTATTGAGACGAGCGATAGTTTCTTGACCGATATAGCAGCCTTTCTCAAAAGAGACAGTTTGCCAAAGTCCCGCTTCGAGGGGGTTATAATCTTCCGTTAATTCCCGATTTGGGGTTGGTCTACCCTGTTGTATTCTTAAATTTTCCCACAGGCGATCGCCAAAAGGAACGGCATCACTTGCAGTTAATTGCGACCAAATTTTACTCCCATGCTGCCCCTCAACTATCAAAGTATAGCCAGGAGTTGCCAAGCCGCTACCTCGTGCCACGATAACGGAAATATCATCGATCATGATCGTTTGATGTTCTGCCAATTGAGTCAGAGATAATTCTTTCCCGATCAATTTTGTGAGTAAATTAGTAGCTGCTGCCCCTAAGAGACTGAATACAGCATAATTATCTGAAATATCCGTCAATTCGACTTTATCGAACGGAAAAATAAAGCGATCTAACCACGACATTAGCTGTTGACGACGTTGGGAAGAAACTAGAACGAAGACAGCATCTTCCATGACGTATGCCGTAGCTAGATCGAGAGTTCTGGCGGTGGAGGTCACAAAAACTGTGTCACACCCCTGTCCCGGCGATCGCTTTTCAAAGTCGTTGGTGCTTTGATTATGCAGATAGCGCAGTCGATCTGCGCCGCTAATTTTTAGCAGTCCCCAGTGAGAGCGATCGACAATTGCTACCCCATTTTCTATTGCTGCCAATGCTTCGTCATCGCGATCAAAACCGAGTAAAACTCCCGCCCCGTCAAAAATCGCTCCCGCTGCTTTCTGTATCTCTGTTAATTCCATACTGTTGATTGATTTTTTGCTGCGTTACTATCTGTGGTGCCTGAAGCTTTTCTGATAACCTAACTGTTACTCTGTAGCCAATCTAACTTTGAACATACCCTATTCAGATATCTCTGTTGACTGTTGCCCTAAAGGATTAGCTCCTTACGTCGCGTCACTGTTGACTGTTCATTGTTCAGGTAGAGTACTAAAAACTTTCCTGACGGACTGCTGTGCCTTTGATTCTAATAGCTGCCAGTCTACCTCTCCCGAGTCATCTAATAGGCGAGTATCAATTTCGACGGGATAAGCCGCTTCATTCTCTTGGCTAAATAAATGCTGAATTGGTTCGTATTCCTGAAAACAGACTTTGTAGCAAAGTTCCCAAACATCAATTTCTATCTGGTAGTTAGCCGAAGTTAGACAGAGATGATAGCCAGGAATTGGTGCGGTGACTTCTTTATAGGTTCCTTTCCAGGTTGAAGTCTCAATTTCTTTGCGAATATTGTCCACTACCCTCAGCATAGCTGGCTGCATTAATACCTGGGCTTGTTCCCAGGCAAGAGTATTTTTAAAAGTTGGTTTCATCGAGCTTTAATGCGGCTATCTAGAACTTACTAGAACTCAATTTTAAAATTTAGCCGACCTTTAAAACAGACAAATAGTACAAATCTCAATCAAACCGCCCACGCTCCCAAATTGACCTTTAGCGAACAGGCAGAGAAAGTTTAAGATATTAAATATTAAGTTAAAGGCAGTATTTAGAACCAAACCAACGGTGCAATATGGTTAATTTGGCGGTAATTGATTACGATACGGGAAATTTACACTCCGCCTGTAAAGGGTTAGAAAAATCCGGTGCAGTACCTCATATAACCAATTCCGCCGAGGATATTTTAGCTGCTGATGGTGTTATCTTGCCTGGAGTTGGTGCTTTTGACCCAGCGATGAAGAATATTCGCGATCGCAATTTAGAACCAACAATTGCCAAAGCGATCGCCAGCGGCAAACCATTTTTGGGTATTTGTGTGGGACTGCAACTTTTATTTGATGGCTCGGAAGAAGGTGTAGAGAAAGGGCTAGGGATTATTCCCGGGATGGTACGCCGTTTTAAGCACGAACCCGGAATTACTATTCCTCAGATGGGCTGGAACCAGCTAGAGTTCGATCAGCCAGAACATCCCCTCTGGCAAGACTTACCTCAAGATCCTTACGTCTACTTTGTTAATTCCTTTTACGCTGAACCCCAAGCAGCCAAATACAACTCCGCCAAAGTTACCCACGGAACCCAAACCGTAACCGCCGCGATCGCTCATGAAAACATTATGGCGGTGCAGTTTCACCCTGAAAAGTCTGCTGACAATGGCTTGAAAATTCTCTCTAACTTTGTCTCCTTGGTGGAAAAGCAACAACAGAAAATTAAGTAAATAATCCTATTTTATCGAACATAAAATTACTGTCCTAAAGGACATTGTACCCTTGTCCCGTCAAGCGGGATCGAGATGGTATACCGCTTCCCTAAAGGACTCGCTTCGCGCATATTGACTGTTAACTGTTGACTGATTCAGGGTTCGACCACATTGCCCATAAACAGAATAGTTTCGGTAATATCGTCGCGGATGGCAAAAAAGAACGGGCGATCGGCGTTGAAATTAAACGGTTGTTTTTGAGGTCTGGCGGAAGTAATGCGCACGCCAATGGAGGTAACTCCCGCTGCTTCTGTGCCCTCTTCGTTGACCTCGATCGCTGCTTTATGCCTGACCGTATCGACAGCGACTGAGCTGTCTGTCAGAGAAGAAAAGTCGGCTTTCTGGTCATCAAAGACTTGGATTACGCCCAATGTAGCAAGAACATTTTTGAGTTCGGTATCATATTCCAGCTTAAACTTAGGGAGGTTAATCTTGCCTGGTTGCGATCGCATTTGCATCAGCCACTCTTGCCAATTATCTAGGTTTAGCTGCTGATTAAATTGTTCTAGGCTGCTATCTGGCTGGGGAAGAAAGATATACATGCCCAGTTCGGCTTGCTGTCCGTAAGGGAGGCGAATTGCCTGAAATTCAGAGTTTTCGTAATAGCGATAGTTGCCCCGTTGATTCATCATCGCCACGGATTTAGTTACTCCAGAGTCCAAAGTAAATGGCTGGGGTTTAGTTAGTCCCGAATCAAATTTCTTCGTCCAGCTACCCTTGAAATAAATGGCATTAATTAGATAAATAGCATCAGCGGGGGACACCGCATCGACGATCTCCGTAATTTTGTGTGCTGTATTGCTGGCTACCCATTGATTAATTGTCTCAACAGCAGTGGGTTCGGCAAAATTTAAATTAGTGGCAATACTCTGGTAAGAGTCCTGGGTAAGCTCAATAAATTCAGCTTTGATCGCCACATTTTGATTTATCCACAGAGAATTGGCGATCGCCAGTTCAACATCGTTAGCAGCAGTCTTGAGAGTCTTAGTAAGCTTGCTGTAGGCAGGATTAATGCCCGTCGGCTCTAGTTCGGATAATTCTAGTGCTGCGGTTATTTCTGCTTGGGTTTCTCCGGCGGTACCGTTGCGTAACATGGCTAGAGCGATCGCCACACTCTGGGGAGAGATAAAGATATTTTCTGGCGAAGTTGACTGTAGCTGCTGGAACAAATTAAAGCTAAAACGATTGTTAGCGGCTACAAGCTGGGATATCTTCATTTCTGCGGTATCAACGGATTTATTAGCTGCTACGGCCGAGTTTTCTGGCGAACTGATAGAACTAGATTCGTCTAATGAAACTAATCCGGTTAAGACAAGCAAAATGGCGGCAGCAAAAGTTCCCCAGAGAGTATTGCGGTTCATGAGCAATGAAGTTTACGGTGCAGGTTATGGTAATCTAAGACGCAAAAAGCCGCATCTAGTTTCTCGGCCAAATTACTGAATTATTTAGTGCTAGACATCAATTAAAACACGTGTTAGAAAAATTTTATTAGCCAGGATTTGACTGCTACCTGTGTTATTTGTATTTATGGACTTAAACTGGAACTCAAACTGTTCGAGTAATTTTAATTAAGCTTATATTTAGAGGGTAATAAGATGAATTTTTTAGAAATCATTGAAAAGGGTGGCATATCCATGTACCCCCTACTATTTCTTTCAATCCTGTCTATTGCTACTATCCTCGAACGCCTCTGGTTTTGGTCGCGAGTAGTTTTTAAGGAAAAGAAAATTTTCAATCGCATTATGGAGGCTGCCGAACGTAACTGGAATCTAGTCGGCAAGATTGCTCAGGAGCACATCAATCATCCCCTCGGTAATTTTGTTTACTCACCCTTTCGTTTGACCGATCCCGACCCCGACATGTTTCATTTGGCACTAGAATCAGCCGCAGAAGAACAGCTAGCCCGGATGCGCAAGGGAGATAAGGTATTAGAGGCAATTATTGCTCTTTCTCCTTTATTGGGTTTATTTGGGACGGTTTGGGGTCTAATTCAAGCCCTAAGCTCGATTAAAATCAGCGACCTCGGCACGGCAGATTCTTCGGGGGTAACTTTAGGTATTGGTGAATCCTTAATCTCCACGGCGGTTGGTCTATTGGTGGCAATTATTAGCCTCAGCTTCTATCGTTTGTTTCAGGCTTTTTGGGCGAATCAAATCAGAATTTTGCGCCGCACCGGTAGTCGTTTAGAAGTTATGTATCGTGATCGCTGGGCAAATATGGAAGAGTCTGAATCAGAACCTTCGGGAACTATCGACAATGACGAATATTCTTTTGTGGAAATCAAGCCACCGAGTCAGTAAACATTAAGCATTGAGGCAATTGCGATCGCCTGATTCCTGCCAGTAGTTTGCTTGTTAGGTCTACTTTTTAGTTCTACTTTTTAAGTATTTAATCAAAGGAGGCAATACAGGACAGGGCTTTTTGGTCTGTAAACTTGTTGCCCCATCAGCGCGAAATACGCTCCAGCGAAAGGGGCCTAGCTCTGCTGCCGACATCCACAGCAAACGTTTAGCACGGGTCATGGCAACATATAGCAATCGATATTCTTCTGCCTGTTTGAGCTTGACTGCTTCATTCCAAGCTGCCATCGGTGCCGGAATTGTGGGAGCTAATGCTGGTGCTACATACTGATGGTGGACGATAGCCCGAATTTGAGCCCGAGCGACTTCTGAGAGGGTAAAGCTGCCGAGAAACTTGCCCGCATTGGGAATCCAGGGTTGACCCGGTAAAATATCTTGATGTAAGAAGGGAATAAAGACATAGTCCCAGTCGAGTCCTTTTGCCTTGTGCATGGTAATAATTGTTACCTGATTGGCACGGGTATAGCGATCTCCGTCATCTTCTTCAACTCCTGCAAAATTTTCGGCGGTGACAATTTCAGCTAGGGTTTCGATAGCGCTAGAGATCGAGCTTGCCCCTCTCGTTTGCTGGCTGACTTTTTCAGACAGTTTTTGCAGCGTTGCCAGTTCAGACCCGGTGTATTTTAGGCTCATGCCCAAAAAAGGAATCAGCTGGTAGTGGGGTAACTCCATCCTGGCGCGGAGTAGATTGACACAGTAGCGACGAGCCCGCTCTACCTGGGGTTTATGACCCGGATGGAGAGCAGTAGGATAGAGAAACTGTTCCGGGGAAGTAGCTAAAGCATTGAGATCCTGCGTGGGAATCAAACTACGCTGTTGAAGCACTTCTAAAGCCGCCTTTAAATTATCAGGGGAATGGGGACGATCAATAAACTGAAGTAACTGATAGATTTCGCCGGGTATCTGAGAATATCTTTCGCTTTCGCCGACTTCATAGATATTAATTCCGTGTTCTCGCTCTAGATAAGCTAATTCACTGGCTAAGAACCGCGCCTGGCGATTTTCTCGTACCAGAATAGCGGCACTCCTCGTGGGGTCGTCTGAGAGTAGGGCGATCGCCTGTTGAGCAATTTGAGCGACGGTTTGATAAACATCATCGGGAATGGCAATTACTACGCCACCGCTCACTGGTTTGGGGTTAGCATCGGGTTGAGGATCGTCAGGATCGACCGTCACAATATTCTGAGAGCGAAAAGGGAGAGAAGGTTGGGGGGAGGGTAGTTTAGACCAGGCTTGATTTACCCAGTCAACAATAAAATTGGCGCTGTCGATAATAATTTTACTGCTGCGTCCCGCCCGATCCATTGTCGTCAAGGTATTCTTCCCCGCGCAGGTTTCACAAAACCAGTTGAAGTAGATCGGATCTGCAGGGGTAAACGTAGAGTTGATCGCCTGATTGGGATCGCCAACTCGCACCAGGTTGGGTGAGGCATCTGGTCGGGCAGCATCACCAGCCAAAATTGAAATTAGCTGCTCCTGAAGAGGACTAGAATCTTGAGCCTCATCTTCAAATACGCCATAAACCTGATTTTGCCACAGTAAGCGCATGGGAGCATATTCTAATACCTTTAAAGCCGCCAGAATCATATCGTCATAATCGATTAGGTCTTGAGCCCGCATCGATTGTTGATATTCGGCGTATAGTCCGGCAGCAATTTGCAAAATACCGTATTCATCCGTTGCCTGTTGGCTTAAATCCTGAAGCTGTTGGGGTAATAATCCCGAACTTTTGGCCTCTCGCACGACGGTATTGGTTAAGGCTGGCAGCACTTCCGTGCGCAACACCGACTGACGGCGTAATCTTTCCGTTTCTTCCCCGTCAAACTGTACTCCTTCCAACAGACGTTGATACTGCTGGGGATGTTGGGCAATCCATTTTTCTACTGCCCCTCGGATAATACGATGTCCGGTATTCGGGACAACAATCGTTACCCGGTCTAAATCTAGTCCCGATAGTTCCCGGCGGGAGTTAGCAATATTGAGCGCTAAACCGTGCAGGGTATGAACGACAAACCCCCCGGGTGGCAAATTTAAATCCCTGAGGCGATCGCGAATTTTACTTTTAATATTGGCTGCTGCTGAACGAGTATAGGTCACAACCACTAGCTGTTTACGACTATGAAGCTGATTCTGGGCGATCGCGATCGCTGCGGCGACAGATAAACTATGGGATTTTCCTGCTCCCGGTACGGCAGAAACCGCCATTTCTCCACCCCGCCAGTCTGCCAAGCCTTTTTGTCCCCGGCGTAGACTCTGTTTGAGCTTGAGTAATTCTGCCTCCAGCCACTGAGTTCTTTCAAAATCGCTAGGCAAGGAGAAACTATGCTCTTGGGGTTGGGAAGACACCATATCAATGTGATTACTAATTACTGATTACTGATTAGCGATCGCTGTTAACTGTTGACTGTTAACTGATACTTAAATTAGCCATTTAGGTGAGGCGTGTAAAAACAGAGTGCTGCGAGCAATAGGTGTGCCCAGACTAGGAGTTTTCAAACCGATAATTCCCGCTTTTTTCAAGACAATTTGCCCTTTAATCGTTCCCCAGAGCAAAGTTTCGGTCCAGTTGCCTAAATCTGGCTGATGCCCCACTAAAGCTATTTTGGCATCGGGGTTGCTTGACTGATATTGTTGGAGCCAGCTGATAAATTCGGCGATCGCACCATCGGGCTTTAAGGGTAAATAAGTGTTCATATCTACAGCTAAACCCGCCTTTTGCATAATATCGGCAGTTTGACTTGCCCGGACTAAGGGACTGCTCAAGATTAGCTCAAACTTCAAACCAAGCTCGGCTAATCGTTCTGCCACTTTAGCAGTTTTGGCTTTCCCTTTATTAGTTAGAGGTCACTGTTCATCATCGGCATATGTGCCTCTCTCGCCGGCAATACCATGACGAATCAAATATACTTCCATAAATCAACAGCGAAAATATTGCTTAAAATCATTTCTCTCTAAAAGCGACAAAAGGTTAAATATCCCATCCTCAGACCATACAACGGCTCGCTATTTACTGTTGACTGTTGACTGTAATTATTCAGCAGCGATCGCATTATCTTCTGGTTCCACCAGACGCATCAGCTTTTGTTTAATTTGGCGATCGAATACTTCCCACTTGAGCTTAGTATATTCAGAATTATCGGTAAAGCCGTTTAAGAAACCAATCGGAATTTCAAATCCTCCTGCCATATACCTACCGCCGCCAAAGAATTTACCTTGAGTATCTTTACCCAAAGTTTCCTTGATAAATTCATCCGGATCTAAAGTCAGCTTGGTCGTGCGCAGAGAGCCAATTACTAACTCATTATCGTTATCTTCGTTATGCACAATGCCAAAGACTACAGCGGTATGGATATCTTCTTCCGTGACCAAAAAATCTGCCGCCTGAGGAATGGCATCGCGATCTTCATAGCGGAGGTAGCCCACTCCAGAGATGGAAAAATTCTTCTTAATAATCCGGTTGCGTAAAGCTCGTTCGATTACGTTCATTACTCGACGCGATCTGGCAGACTGTAACACTGCATTCAGTAACTGAGAGTCATAAAAGCGACTTAGGTAAGCAGCGGCAATAAAATCTTCTTCTTTCGCCTGCATCAAACGGTTGGTATCGGAGCGCAAACCGTGCATTAGCGCCGTGGCGCATTTGACATGACTTTCGTTACTAGAATCAAACTCTAGCATCCCGGCTTGAATATACTGAGTTAGGATCGTTGCCGTAGCTCTAGTTTGGGGGCGCAAGTCGATAAACTCCGCCTTTAAATCTCCCTGTTTACTGTGATGATCCACCACAACAACCAAAGGAACCCCAGCTTCCTTAACTACAGAGTATAGTTGGCTGTTGGTGCCCTGACTATCAACTAGTACGCAGCCTTGATAGCCCGACAAATCTTGCTTTTGTAATGCCGTAGGAATGTAGCGTTTGGCGGGAAGAGCAGTTAGCCGCACCAAAGTAATATTTTCCTGATGGGATAAAGTTCCACCATAGACTATCTCGCAGCTAATATCGTAGTTAGCCGCAATTAACTGATATGCCCAGGCACTAGATAGAGCATCAGGATCGGGAAAATCCTGAATTACAATAATCTGTTTTTCTCCTCGATGAGATTCTAGCACTCCCGCTAGCTGACGGACGGTTTTCGTCAGTTCGCTATCTTTCTTCGCTTCCTGACCAAATTTGGCATCGATCGCTTCTAGCTGGCTTTTCGAGGTGCTTTTTTTGGCGAGGCGACGTTCGAGAGAAGTATTAAGGTTAGACGACATATTATAAAAGCTAGGGGTGACTAAACAGTTACCGAGTAAGAATAGTGAATTATATGATTTTATATTCAGAGTTTTGAGTTTATCATCAACCTCATGATTTCTGTAGCCTATTTAGGCAAATTAAGCCGATCTAAATACCAATGACATATTTTTTCCATTCCTGATTGGAGTTGCCACGAGTATATTTAATCAACTCAAAGTGGAGACTGCTATAAGGTCGGCGTGGTTTTGTTTGCAGAGTCATTTCTGCTTCTTTCGGGGTACGATTGCCTTTCCTCACATTACACCGGACGCAAGCCGCAACTAGGTTTTCCCAAGTGTCACCACCGCCCCGGGAACGGGGAATTACATGGTCGATCGTCAACTGGTCGCCTTTTGCTTTACAATATTGACAAGTATTTAAATCTCGCTCTAGTACATTGCGACGGGTTAGGGGAATTTCTTTGTAGGGAACTCTAACGTAGTAACGTAAGCGAATCACGGTCGGCAAGGGGAAACCGCTGTAAATAAATTCCCCACGGTGCTCTAGCTGCTCTGCCTTGCCTTTGAGTAGTAACACCACCGCTCTACGCCAGCTAGTGATATTAAGGGGTTCATAGGAAGCATTTAGTACTAAAACCTTACCCATAATAAAGACTTATATTATTTACAGGAATAGTAACACAGACAAACTGATAGGTGTAGTTTCAGCATAATTGTCTTTACTATTTATGGTTGTTCTAACTAATTTCCTCATCGTTTGGGTGATTATTTTCGGGAAATCGGGACTGAGAAAACCACAAAAAGTACTATAGTACTTTTGAATCTAAGTTTCGACTTGAGAATGGCTACCGCTATCCCTCGAGAGACTAAAGATCGGCGATCGCTCTTGACTTTATCTGTTTCTCGACTAAGATTTGTCCATAATAATAGCTAATTCCAAGTAATGAGTAGTAGGATATGGTGAGTTGGCAACAGCAGAGAGTAGACCGACAGCAAAGCGACTCAGACCGGTCGGTAAGTCGCCAACGTGCTTGGGTTGAAATCGACCTTAAAGCTCTCGCTCACAACGTCCGGGTTCTCAAAGCCTGGCTAAATCCGACTACTAAGCTAATGGCAGTAGTTAAAGCTGATGCCTATGGTCATGGTGCGGTGGTTGTCGCTCGTACCGCTCTCATCCACGGTGCGGATAGTTTGGCGATCGCTACTTTGGCAGAAGGTGTGGAACTGCGTCGCCAGGGAATTGAGGCACCAATCCTAATTTTGGGTGCAATTAATGCGGTTGAAGATATTAAAGCATTAGCCGCCTGGGAATTATCGGCAACTATCTGTAGCGCGGAACAGGCATTAATTTTTGATCGCACCCTAGGCAACCTGGGCAAAACAGCAGCGGTTCATCTCCAGCTAGATACGGGCATGTCTCGCTTGGGCACTAATTGGCAGCATGCACGAGAATTTGCTAGCTATGTGAGGAATTTACCTAACTTGGAAATTGCTAGTATCTATTCTCACCTGGCTACGGCTGATGAACCCGAACGCTATTTTCTCGAACTACAGCACCAACGTTTTCAAACGGCGATCTCTAGACTACAAGAAGCTGGATTACAGCCGCCCATGCTACACTTAGCCAACTCAGCGGCGACCTTAAGCGATCGCACTACCCATTACGACATGGTACGTATTGGTTTAGCTTTATATGGTTTGGCTCCTGCTCCCCATTTAGCAGGTATTGTAGAGCTTAAGCCCGTATTGCAGGTCAAGGCCAAAGTTACCCAAGTCAAAACAATTCCCGCCCATGAAGGAGTAAGCTATGGTCGGCAGTATGTCACCAGTACCGATACTAGGGTGGCCGTGGTGGGAATTGGCTATGCCGATGGTGTTCCCCGCAACCTTTCCAATCATCTTCAGGCGATCGTTGGCGGTCAGCTAGTGCCCCAAATTGGCGCAATCACTATGGATCAGCTAATGCTACGGCTAGAAGATCGCGATCAAGTTCAGCCAGGAGATGTTGTCACTTTAATCGGTAGAGAGGATCAGCTTGAGGTGAATGCTGAAGATTGGGCGAAGCCGCTGCAAACAATTTCTTGGGAAATTCTCTGTGGTTTTAAGCATCGATTGCCCCGCATCTTTATCGAGCCATAAATCAACTTAGCTTTCTAGGAATAGCGCTGCCGTTGTCGCATCTAATGGTGCCGAAAATAAACGTCCTTGACCCCGCTCGCAGTTAAGATTAGTTAAAACCTGTAGCTGCTTTAAATTTTCTACGCCTTCGGCGATAATCCTAATCTTTAGGGTTCTAGCCAGAGCAAGAATCATCTTGATGATTTCAAAGCTTTCTCGATCTTGCAGCATTCTTTGAATAAAGGAACGATCTATCTTGAGTGCATCGAGAGGAAAACGCTTGAGATATTGCAGAGACAGATAGCCGGCACCAAAACGATCAATATTGAGTTTAATTCCTCGGGCATCAATCTGCTCTAATAGGTCGAATGCCTCTAGTTTGTGCTCCATTAACATACTTTCATTAATTTCGAGGCACAAACATTCCCCCGACAAATTATGGGCAGCGAGGGCGCGATCTAAATTGACTAAGAAATTGGAGTCTTGAATTTGTCTAGTCCCTAGATTGACGCTAATTTTTAGCTCAGCGGCAGAGGCAAAGTTCTTTTGCCAGTCAGATAGCTGACTACAGGCTCGGTTGAGAACCAAATCGCCAATCTTACCGATCAAGCCCGTTTCTTGGGCGATGTCGAGAAACTTGTGAGGATGAACTATTCCCTTCGTCGGATGTTGCCAGCGAAGTAGTGCCTCAAAGCCATAAAGAGTTTCTGTCCGGAGGCAAATAATCGGCTGATATTGCAGAATAAATTCATCTCGAACGATCGCCTGACGCAGATCGGTTTCAATCTCCAATAATTCCTTTGTCTCAGCGTACATTTCCCGGTCGAAGAGGGCATGTTGGGCCTTACCGAGAGATTTGGCACGATACATAGCGAGATCGGCATCCCGTAGTAGCTCGGCACTATTTTGATGTTTGGGATCCGCCGCCACAATCCCAATGCTGGCACTGCTAAATACAGTATGACCTTGAAGCTGCATCGGCTGCCCGAGACTCTGGTTGATCTGTTGCGCGATCGCCTGGGCAATTTCAATATCTTCTAGACGATCTAGCACGATGGTAAATTCATCTCCACCCAAACGAGCCACAAAGTCAGACTCACGAGCACAGTCAGCTAAGATTTGGGCGACGGCAATCAATAATTCATCCCCTACCTGATGTCCCAAACTATCGTTGACAATTTTGAATCGATCTAAATCAATAAAGAGCACGGCAAATAGATAGTCGGGAGCAATTTGTAGCTGTTCGAGGCACCAATTTACTCGGTCTAAAAAAGCGGCTCGGTTGGGTAATCCGGTAAGGGAATCATGGCGGGCTTCATAACTAAGCTCCGATTCGATCTGCTTACGCTCGGTAATGTCGCTAATAATACCGTCTCGGCGATCGCCAGTATCATCGCAAATTAGGCGGCTACGTTCCCAAACCCAACGAATTTCACCACTAGGCTGAATGATGCGGTACTCTATATCATTAATTTGAATATTGTCCTTCAGAGAAAGTCGAACGCGAGGGCGATCTTCCGGATGAATTGATTCTAAGCGGAGATCAGGATTAGCTAATAGCTCCTCTACCGGACGACCATAGACTTCTGCCGCCGCTGGGTTGAGAAACAGCAGCTTGCTCGTAGCCAAGTCAATCGACCACACTACTTCTTCGAGGGAATTTAAAATACTTTCTAGCTTCTCTTCGCTTTGTCGTAGTAGCTCTGTTACCTGAGTTCTTTCTTCAACTTCGTACTTTAATTCTCGATTGGCTGACTCTAGTTGCGCAGTTCTCTCCTGGATTCGTCGTTCTAGAGCCGCATTCAAACGCAAGATTTCCGATTGAGCTGCCTGGAGCTGTAGCTGATTTTCAATCCGTAAGAGGACTTCGTCTACCTGAAAAGGTTTATTAATATAGTCGACGCCGCCAACGCTGAGAGCCTTGATGCGATCGACCGAATTATTGCTAGCGCTCAGAAAAATAATGGGAATATTGCGAGTTACGGCCTCGGCTTTAAGCTGTTCGCAAACAGCATAACCACTCAGTCCCGGCATAATTACATCTAGCAAAATTAGATCGGGAATCACCGCCTTAGCTACCATCAAAGCCATAGAGCCGTTAACCACACCCTTAACTTCATAGTTATCACTGTTCAAAGCATCTGACAGTAGGCGAAGATTTTCTGGTTGGTCATCTACGACTAAAATTTTGGCTTTAGGACTGAAAGATTGCATTTCCATTAGTCACCAGACTTAGCTAGGTCAATAATTTTGTCACACCTAAACTGTTCTGCCAAGTCTGCCAGCCCCTGGGCCAGATCTTTATAATCCTCAGGAATTTCGTGCAGCAGCTGAAATATTTCTTGATTATCTACCTGAGCTGCAGCATCATATAGTCGAGCTCGCCAGCTATCGGGCATTACGGCTAAATGGGCTTGGGTCAATTCTTCTAAGGTTGCCGACTCTACATCTAGTTCCATCGTTTGTTCGTGTACATACTCGACGTTGAGATATTGACCAATTTTAGTCAGTAATTCTGTTTCTTGAAATGGCTTGCGCATAAAGTCGTCGCATCCAGCCGAAAGAATTTTAACTCTTTCTTCCTCAAACGCACTAGCGGTGAGGGCAATAACAATTGTCTCTGCTCCCTGCTCTTCGGCTATTTGTGCTTTGATGCGTCTAGTTGCCTCATAACCATCGACGATGGGCATGCGCATATCCATCAAAATTAAATCTGGCTGCCATTCTTGCCACTGAGAGATCGCTTCCTGCCCGTCAGCGGCTTCTCGAACTTCAAAACCAATGGTAGTCAGCAATTTATAGAGCAACAGGCGACTTGCTGCCACATCATCTACGGCTAAAATGCGGCGGGTTGACTCGGGGTTGACCAAGGCAATTATTTTACCTGGTTCTGATTTAAGATCTAGTTCATATTTTTCCTGTTCTCTGAGAGCGAGTTGAAAATAAAACACACTCCCCTGGTTGATTTTGCTTTCTACCTTTAATTCCCCACCCATTAACTCGACAAATTTATGGCAAATAGATAGACCCAAGCCCGTCCCCTCATTAGAAATTCGACCGACTTTTGTCTGTTCGAAGGGAGTAAATAACTGCTGGATTTCTTCCGGCTCGATTCCTGGCCCCGTATCTTCGACGCTGAAGTAAAGCTCATAAGTATCGGTGAAGAGAAAATCTATCTCTTCATTAGTCGAGGGCTGTTTCGATTCTCGACGGACGTTTAGCACAATCGAACCTACCTCAGTAAACTTTAGGGCATTGCCTAAGAGGTTAATAATTATCTGGCGTAATTTACCTTCGTCAGTACTAATTATTTTGGGAACGTTGCTGCTGATATTAAAGGATAGATTGATGTTTTTAGCGGCGGCCTTCAAGTACAGCATCTCTTCGATACTTTTAAGCATTTTATGCAAATTGAACTGAGCTTCGTTGAGGGTTATTTGTCCCACCTCTATTTTGGACATCTCCAAAATGTCGTTAATTAGCTTCAATAAATGTTCGCCGCTACGATTAATAATTTTCAGATTTTCTTGCTGCTCATCACCAATGGTGGCATCGCGAGTCATCAACTGCGTAAATCCTAAAATAGCATTGAGGGGAGTGCGTAATTCATGGCTCATGTTAGCCAGAAATCGGCTTTTGGCTTGGTTGGCATTTTGAGCCTGGGTTAGAGCGGCTTCCGTTTTCGCAATACTTGTCTCTAGTTGGATCGTTCTTTCTTCTACTTTAGTTTCTAACTCTTTGGTAAACCCTTCGAGTATTTTGACAATGTTGTGATTGGTACGGGCTAAATTGCCAATGGTTTTATAGGCAACGATAATCACCACCACCAGCAGCAACAAGCCCATCAACAGGCGGTAATTATTGAGACTTTGCGATCGCTGGCGATAGCCGGCTAGATATTCTGTTTCTAGATCTTGTAGCTTATTAGCTAAGGTCGAAAATTCTATTTTCCGGTCTAACTCCTGCTGAATTCTGACTTGGACAGCAATTTCCTCACTGCTCTCGATCGACTGCTGAATCAGAAAGCGACCCCCAGAAAAGTCTGGCTGCGAGATAATCTGCGTTATTTTATCTTTCTGAGACTCTAAAGCCGAAGCTATCTGGGGAGAACCAGTCTGACACTCAAGTAATGATAAATCGATCAGGCGCTCGATTGCTGCCAGCAGTTCTGGTTTGCCGACAGTAGCGCTGTCCCAAACTTGTGGATTATTAATTGCCTCCTGCTTAAATTCAGTAATTTTCAGGCAGGATTTAGCCAGGGTATTTCTACTGTTGCGCCGCTTATCAATCAGACTATACTGAGCGCGGAGGAATATAGACTGATTTTCCAAGCTAATTTTAATCAGTTTTTGTTTCTGAGGACTCAAAAAATTGGGAATATCTTCTAAGCCAGTCCGAGTGCGATCAAGAATATTAATGTAAGCATCGAGCTTGTCTTCTACCGTAATATTGTTTTGCAAGACCAAGACAGTCTTTTCCAAATCGTGGGCTTTCTGTTGCGTAGTTTGAATCTGGCGATAATATTGTTTGGCCGACTTGCTGTTTAAGGGCAAGCTTTTACCGATCAAAAAGAGAATTAGTAAGCTGCCAACTCCTCCTGCTGCGACGTAGCCCAATACAGCAAGAGAATTTTTGGCTTTTGTCTTAAAAGATAAATTCAAAACTTGTTCCTAAGCTGACAACTAAAAATCTACAATTAGAGTTAGTATGCCCAGTTTAGTCAAGATAAGCTCACGCCAAGGGACAGATCGCATCCTCCAGACAAGAGCCACAGGCCAACTCACTCTCAAACCTACTTATCCCCTTAGTATTCTTGATGACCAGGGATAAAAACAGATGAAATAGAGATAATCTGTGACTCTGATTAAAAGTTGCTAGGGCTTCGACGACGATCGACAAGCTAAATATCAGAACCCTCAAAGCTTTGAAGTTCTGATTTACAATGCACCAGCATTTGCCAAACCTAAAATCATTCCGGCACCTAAAAGATGTCCAAGGCTAGTAGTACCTAGTAAAGCCGGAACTCCCATGCCGCCAAACAATGTCGGGGAGGGAAGTTGGGGGCCAGCACCAAGATTTTTCATCGTAAATTTGCCAAAGGCGATCGCCACAATATTACAGGCAATCATGACAAAAGCTACTTTAGGACTCCAAGACACGGTATTGGGCACGATAGCAGCAAGCAAAGTTAAATGAGTCACAATATTATTCTCCTAAATTTTTGATTTTTCCTGAACTGATAATAAATTTATTTCTTTAGCTAACAAGAAATATGAATCGATGTTGCAATATTTATTAATCTAGTAAAGTTTTATATACAAAAATATCTGCACTTAGCCGACCCCGGCTTTACTGGTTTATCTTGATGGAGATCGAAATCGATCGCAACCGAGAGATAACCAAGGGGCTGTGGCTCAGGTGGATAGAG